>NZ_SFBO01000191.1:0-16235 GCF_007095705.1 Microcystis sp. Msp_OC_L_20101000_S702 | reverse complement strand
CATTAAGAAATGTTACAAATTACATGGGTACATCAAGAAAAGTTAAGGGGCGTATCCATTGATGGATAAGGGTTTTCGGCTATTATAGTATATATGTATGGGGGAAGTTCAGGTATAACAAGTCGCTGCACCGGAACGCCGTCATTTGGTTGGTTAAGTGCGATCTCAGATCTTGTAGGGTGCGTTACGGCGAATTATTAATTTTAGTTTTTTGACTAAATTGATAGCCGCCTAACGCACCCTACACTCTACTGAATATACAGAAGTCTTGACTCATTTGATTTAAGTTGCTGGCAATGGCTTTCATCGTCATAAAAGCCGAGCTAAAGGCGATTAGCTCATTTAAGGGATAACTTCGACTCTCAACCCGCAAGCTCAGTAACTGCTTCTCAAGAGATTCAATTTCTTCGATGAGCAATCCTAACTTTGGTGGGTTGAGAATTACCTGGGCAGCGATCGCCTCAGCAATTTCATCAAAAGCGATCGCAGTCTTTTTTGCAATCGCTTGTAATTCAGGTAAAAACTTTTGTCGTATCGGTTCAGGAAGCGGTTGCTGTAGCCCATCTTGTAAAGCATCCAGTTGAGCCGAGAGTTTTTGTTCGTAGCCGATGGAGAAATTCCAAAAATTTTTGTTTTTAGTTGCTAAAACTGTGGAAATTTGTTCGAGACTGGCAATCTTAACCGAGGCTGGATGTTGGGCGATCGCCACTGTGATGGCCTGCTTCAGTTGGGCGATATCTGACGGTGGTATCGTATCCTGAAAATAGCCCGTCAGCAGTTTTTGATATAGCTGTCCCATTTTCTTAAAAGTCACAGAAAAATCTGTTTCCAGTTGGTTTGTAGCCGATTTTGTCATAAATACAGTGGTCAGCAACACCCCCAGAAACGCACCTACGGGAACTGAAATCAGTGCAGCCCAAATTCCTTGCTCGAAAAAAGGAAAAATATCCTTCCCGATGGCATCGGCTGCTACAATCGCACCGATGCGAGCGATCGGCGTAAACCCCAGCCAAGCACAACTGAAGTAGGCGAAAAAATAAGCCAGACTGCTACTAAAAGGATTATAACCAAAGGACTTGACCAACAGGTAAATACAGAGAATCGTCAAACTCAACGAAACAGTGGCCGCCCAACCGATCGCGATCGCTCGACCCCTTGTCGGTTGAATGACAGTGACCACTGCACCTATTATCACAATATCTGCCACTTTTTCGTAAGCAGAAGGATAGGGAAACTCGATGTGACGAATAATAGCCAGTAACAAACCAATAACCACGCCAAGACTGACAATTTCTCTCAGGCGTTTTAGGGATATAGGGGCCCATTTGGGAAAGGTAATCAGGTGTCTTCGCCTGAAAGTTGCAGTTACTTTGGTTTTATCGATTATCCTGCCTCCTAATCCCTCGCATTGTTGGATAAATCGAGATACAAGTTGAATAAATTGATAAAACTGTAGTGATTCTTGAACATCATACCGGTCAATCTCTCCACTTGTTCGGAGATGATCAAGTTTACCCCCAATATTCGCTAAATCTTCTTCTAATTCTGTCAGGTAAGGGGTAGCTAAGATTTTTTGGCCGTTACTCAGATCCCTCAAGCTATCAAAGCTGTCGGTAAGATGAGTCGCCAATTGGTAAAATTCCGCCCTGAACTGACACACTAAATTTTGTTCATGCTTTTCGCCCTTAAAAGCCATCAGATCAGCTAATTGTCGAGTCAATTGGTTCTGAATTGCCAAGATTTCACTCCAATTTTCTGCCACCAATATCTCACTACCGAATTCATGGGTTGCTTTTGTGAGTGTTGAAAGGCTAGTTTGTGTTGATTTTTTAATCTGATTGAGTAAGTTAAGCTCGTTCTGCTCAATAGAAAGAGAATAATCCCGCTCCTCGACCTCAGTTTTTAGGTAGCGATCGAGGATTTTTTGGAACAAGCGCGGTATATCTTGAAGGATTCCCATCAAGTTCCGGTTGAGATCGGATCGAGTATTCTGGGGCCAAAATAGTAAGGCCACAGCAATTCCCACAGCGATTCCGATCCAGTTATCGATCAGGCGCGACCGCAAATAGAGCCAGATATCTTGTTGTGCTGATGTTCCTACCACTCTCATGGCAATTAAAGCGCCCAGTAGTGTGGCTTGGGAATAAGCGGCTTGCCATCGGTAAGTTTCACAGATCAGGGCGGCTAAAATGTAGGTGAGAGAGGGAATGACAAAAAAACTTGAGCCTTGGATTCCGTAGGCGTTCACCAGGATAGCGGCAATGATTCCCCCCAAAGCACTTCCCCCCAAACGCCCCAAACCTGCAGCGATCGCACCTCCCATCGATGGCTCAATCAGTACAGATACATACCCAAAGACGGGATAAACAAAGTTGTCTAATACATTTCCTCGGTGCCAAAAGAAACTCGTTAAGAGAGCAGCACCCAGGGAAAATTTCAATCCCTGTCTGATCATTAGCCCGTTTTTACTGTCCAAGGTATCTCTATATCCTTTTTCGACTTACTCATTGTTACCCATTAATCGCTCGCTCAATCCCATATAAAATCAGTGCCAAAAACGTCACCAACCAAAACCAAAGCTGAGGAGGCTCACTATGGATCAAGATGACTAAGACAAACGCTGCGGCAATAATCCACCACTTAAACCACCAAGTCCACCATTGAGAACGTCTTTTCGGATTTTCCATATTAGGTTTAACCGTTTATTCTAGTCGTTGTTTCTTTCAGCTACTTACGCTCGCAAGATTGTGGTTAACGATCGTACACCCCTGTAATCCAGCGAAAAGCAGGGGTTATGTAACTCACCAAAGAACGCTCTTCTACCACAGCATGGACATCTGCGGTAGTCCCGTTGGTAATTCTTTGGGGTGCTCCCTTGGCTTGGGTCCAGTAAAAACCACTCGGTGTATTGCGATCAACCTTCAGCGCTAAAGTGGCTTTGATAACACTTGCATTGACGGGTATAGGCTTATCGCGATCGTCTTCATCTCTACCCAGAAACAGTTTGCTGGCGAGTTCATGACTTCCGACTATATTTGCTAGTTCTGCCACAGTTACCGGCTGCTGATCGACGGTAATTACCTTAGCAACGATACCCCCATAGCGTTCGCGATCATAGAGATCGGGAACGACTTCTACTTCCTTGCCCGGTTCTAATCGTTTGGCATCACCACTCTTAAACAAGGCCACCACGTTGGTCTTGGCCTTTAGATTGGAGACTTCTAACGTACCTATGCGCCCCCCCGGAGCCAGAACTTCCCCCGGATTAACAGATAAGTCTAAAATCTGGCCGTTGTACAGACTCACTACATTTTTGTTGGCTTGAATGGTGGTTTTTAACGTATTAATCTCTCGTTGCTGGTCAGCGATCGCATTGTAACGAAGAATATCACTGGCTGTATCTTGGAGGTCTATTTGCCGTTTTTCTGTGTTTAGTATATTATTCTGGGCCGCCCGTGTTCAACTACTGGCAGGCTTTCATCAACCCCCTTAAGGCGATCAAGTTCTATTTGGACGCGATTGATACTATTAGAAGCCTCTAGATTATTGAACTGAAATAAATAGGAGGGAAAATCTAGCTTGGCGACAGCCCCCTCTTCGATAAGTTTATCGTAGGCGGCTAGTCTTTCATCCGTTGAGTTCTGGAAATTTTTAAGGTATCGAGCATGGGAGAGATAGGCTTCTCGCTGTTTTTGATTACTGGATAATTGAACTTGAAGTGCTTTAATCTGAAGCTGATTCGCCTTTTGCTGGCGATCTACTGAGGCTGCATTCAATTGGCGACGACTCACTTCAACAGAGTCCACTCTTTTATCCTGCTGCTTGAGATCTGCTAGTCTATCCTTTTTATCTTTTAATTCTGTTTCTAATTCAGGAAACTCTAAAGTTGCCAGTAATTGCCCTTTTTTGACAGAATCTCTCGGTTGAATCAGGAGGGTTAACACCCGTCCACCTTGACGGGGTTCGATATTAACAATAGAACGAGGAATCAAAATGACCGCTCGTCCTTGAACAGGAGTCGGAATCTTACCAACTATCGCCCAATAACTCAGTCCTCCGAGCAAAAGACCCACCGGCATTAAGCGCAGGATTATCTCCCCTAATCTTCCTGTTGGCTCCGAATATTTAAACGTTTTTTCCGAATCAATTTTAGGATCAATTCCCGTTTTTATTTGCTTATTATCCTGATGTTCTATCCTAGCCTGCGTTGTTTTCTTCGCACCCATATCTGGCTGCTGATGATTCTGATCAGACATAGATTCGGCTTGATTTTTTGCCATTGTACTGAAATGAGTAAAAATCACTTAATTTGTAACATGATAAACATTCAGAGAATATTACTTTAGATTAGAAAAATCCTCTGAAAAAATCGCTCAAGCTATTTTTGACATAAGATAACTAGGCTACCTCGAAAGATTTACCGAAGGCTCAAACCTTTAAAATTTCCTGTAAGAAACCTAATAAAGTATTACTCTTGATGTGACCTAAAACAACCTAATTAGGGATCAAGTGTTTGAGTCCAACACTCCGACTAGAGAGATAATCTATCAAGCGAGTTTACACCATTCTAGCTTCTAACTTACATAAGGCGCATAGCTTTATTGTAACCGTTCAGGGGGGGGATGTCAAGCCGCCAGTGGCATTGACTCTGTGGAAGGACTCTCCTAGGGCAGCAAAGAAGGAGAAGAACTGCCTTTCCTAGAGCCATGGATACTACTCTCTCACAGTAGCGGCTCTTTTCTCCGTCTTTTTAGATTACTAGATTTTGTCCTCCCCTGAACGGTTACTTCAAGGGAGAAAAAGCGATCGGGCTATAATAAAGAAAATTTCATTTTAACTTGAGAAAATTCATTATGACAGCCACTATTGAAGACATTCGGGCAATACTAAAGGAATTGGCCCAATCCCAACAAGAGTTATCCCAATCCCAACAAGAGTTATCCCAATCCCAACAAGAGTTATCCCAAGCTCAAAAAGAAACGGATAAACAAATCAAGGAAACAGATAAGCAAATTAACAGAGTTAGTAAGCAGATTGGGGAGTTGGGCAATCGTTTAGGAGAGTTTGTCGAGTGGCAAGTGCGTCCTGCGGTGGTGCGTCTTTTTCAAGAGCGGGGTATTGATGTGCATGAGTTTCACCCTGGTATTTCGGTAAAACGGGATAATGAGGGTTTAGAGATTGATCTATTGGTAGTGAATGATACCGATGCCATTTTAGTGGAGGTCAAAAGTAAGTTAACTCAAAGGGATGTGGATGAGCATTTACAACGTTTGGCGAAGTTTAAGCGGTTAATGCCTCGTTTTCGAGATGTAAAGGCTTTGGGAGCGGTGGCAGCGATGATTGTTCCCAATGAGGTGGCGAGTTACGCTTGTCGTCAGGGTTTATTTGTGTTGGTGCAGTCAGGGGAAAATGTAATAATTTTAAATGATGCGGAGTTTACGCCCTGGGTTTGGTAGGTTTAGCTTTCGTTCCACCCCCTCGCTAGGAGAAATGTATCTTAGAATACATTTTACCCACCAAATCCAAGAGAGCCATTTTTGTTAGGATATCCTGAACAGAAATCTGAGGAGATTGGCGATGAAATTGTCGCTTGTTTGAATCGGTGAGAGTGAAGAGATTGAAAATTTAGAGATTTTATTTTTCTCCAAACGTTTAGAGTCTCAAACCCAATTTGAATTACTATTAGAGGAAAATTTAAAAATGACTGAGCCATTAACAGCAGGTTTACTTGTCACCTTAGCAGTACAAGAGTTTGTGAAGTCTGGGACGGGGGATTTAGCGAAACGCTTTACGGCTGAAGCTTTGGCTAAGATTCCCATTTTATGGGAAAAGATCAAAACTCGCTTAACAGGAAAATCTCCTAAAGTTGATGAAGCATTGGCTAAGGTTGAGAGGGGTGATAGTAAAGCGGTTGAAACCTTGACTAAAAATTTGGATGTGATTTTGGATGAAGACCCTGATTTTGCGAAAGAGTTAAAGGTTTTAGCGCAGACGATCCAAGCGGGTAAAATTCAGGATAATAGTAGTATGATTCAAAATAATGCTGATAATGCTAAGGGTTGGCAGACAAAGGTTGAGGGGGGAACTGCCTATATTGGGGGGATTCATCTTGCCAATATAGGCAGCAAATAACAATCGTGACACAGGATCAGAGGGCAAATTTTTTGGATATTATTAGAGGTAGTGTGTATGGATGTCAGGATTTCTTTTGAAGGAGCAACCACCGAGGATGATTCTTATCACCTAAAAAATCTTGCTCGACTAATTGAAGAAGAATGCGACTGTTCTGTAAGTATTGAAACCAGAGAAGCAGAGGTGGGAATCCGAGACGGTGGCTTGGCTATCGGTATAGCAATAGCATCTTTAGTATTAACAGGGATTCAAACCTTGGTTTCAGTTCTTCAATACTGGGAATCTCAACAAAGTCAATATTCTATATCTATCACTGTTGATGCCAATGGACAGCAAAAAAGATTTTTAATGAAAAATTTATCCTTGAAAGAAATTCAATCCTTGCTGTCTGAGATTAATTCTCAACCTCATCACGGAACAGTTAGTGTAAAAATATTGAAACAGTAAACTATGGATACTTCAGAAAAACAGTCACAAAGAATTGCTGTTGCTATTTGTGCTATCAATGAAGGAGAACTAAGTGGCGTTATTTCTGATGTTTCGCGGGTTCATTCTTGGTTAACAAATTCTGAGTTGGGAGATTGTCAAAGTAATAGACCAAAACCTTTACATGAGTGTCAAAGCCAGACTAATTTTTTAGACTATTTTTTGCCAATAATAGAAAATTGGAACATCCAAGATCAACTAATTTTTTATTTCTCAGGACATGGTACTATCAGAGGAGAAGAATATTGTTTAAAACTAGGACTAAGGGATAGGGATTTGCTTCCTTTTTCTAACTTGATAAGCTATTTATCTACTTATAAAGTAAATCGAGCAATTTTAATTCTTGATGCCTGTCATAGTGGGGCTGCAACTAAAGGAATTCGGTCTTCAGAATCATTAGTCTCGGAACTAGAAAAAAGCAATCAAAAACTTCCTAAAGGAATAGTTATTATTGCTTCTTGTCAGGAAACTCAAGTATCCCGTGAAACAAAAAAAGGAGACTCTGGAATTTTTACAAAATTTTTATGTGAAGCAATAGAGAACGGATTAGAAGGCAACAGCAACAAGCCTTATATTTATGTCGGAGATATCATTAATTATATAAAAAATAAACTTGATCAAGATCCTCTTTATTCCCAATTTAATCAGCGTCCACAATTAAAAGTAATTAATGCTGATTCTGATATTTGGATTGCCAGAAACAAACACATCTTACAAGATAAATCTAAGGAAAATGGGCAACCAAACCGCGTTACTTCCCTTGAAGAATTAAAATTTCTTCATGAAACAATTCATCCAAATAGGCATCCATGTACGCAAGCAAGTCTTGATAAAATAGATTTAGAATTGATCAAAAAATATGCAACGAAGATGGGATTATCTGAAGAAGAGCAGAATAATTTGGAAAAAATAGTTGATGAACTTAAACTTTATTCTCCTATTTACCATGAAGGAAAACAATATTTACACAAGGCTGCTGTATTATGTTTTCATAAAACCCCTGAGAGAATTTTTTCTCAATGTAAATCTACTTTTGTGGACAGAACTAGAGGAGAAACTATTTTTCAAAGAGATGATATTAATGGACCTTTGATTCATCAAATAGAAAAATTATTTGAACGGATAAAACAAGCAACAAAAAGGATTTCGTTTATTAATAAAAAAGGAATTCGACAAGAAATTGACGATATAGATTTAGAAGTGGCACGGGAGATAATTTCTAATGCGATTGCTCATAGAAACTACCAATTAAATAGTCATGTTCAAGTGATTATTACACCTGAAGCTCTTGAAGTCAAAAGCCCTGGTAATTTTCCAGATAATACATCTTGGGAAGAACTTATAAAGGAATCAACATCTGTATCAATTCCAATTGATGTGGATATTGCTCTCTATCTTTCTCAATTATCAGGATATGAAGGAATTGGTCAAGGTTTTACTTTATTCAAGGAATATATAGAAAACAATGGTTTAGAGAGCCTAACTTGTAAAAAATTACAGGGAGAATATATATGTGTTAGTCTCTTACGTCGAAATGAGTTTAGTAATGAAATTTTGGAAAATAATATTGCCGCTTCTAATTATTTCGATTTTAACGGCAGTTTTAGAGGTGTTAGCGGTGTTATAGGAGATGGTATTACAGTAAATATCCCTCATATTACAGTAAATATCCCTACCCCTAATAATCTAAATCGGGCGCGTACAGGGGCCGCTAATTTCGTGGGGCGTGAGGACGCAATGGCACAACTGCACGACCAGTTACAGCAACAAGAAAGAATTGCGATTACCGCCGTCGTTACAGGAATGGCAGGAGTCGGTAAGACAGAATTAGCACTCCAGTATGCTCTACATCATAAGGAAAAATTAACTTATGCAGGTGGTATTTGCTGGATCGGGGTGCAAAGGGGAACAGTGGGAGGACAAATATTAGAATTTGCTAAGTCGCAGTTGGGTTTGTTTCCTCCTGAAGATTTGATTTTGCGGGAGCAATTGGATTATTGTTGGGCGAGATGGCAACCGCCAGGGGATGTACTGCTAATCTTAGATGATGTGCATCAGTATGAGGAGATCAAAGATTTTTTGCCTCCCCAAGAACAACGATTTAAGGTGTTGATTACGACTCGGCAACAGTCGCTGGCAGCATCGTTTGAACAGTTGCGCTTATCCGTTTTAAGCGAATCAGCCACCCTTGCTTTACTGGAATCTCTGATTGGTGCGTCGCGTCTGCAAGCTGAATTGGAGGTAGGGAATGGGCTATGTGCGTGGCTAGGGTATTTGCCTTTAGGCTTGGAATTGGTGGGACGTTTCCTCAAGCGGCGTACTAATTGGACATTGGCGAGGATGCAGCAGCAGTTGCTAGATAAAGGCTTGCAGTTGTCTGCTTTGCAGAATCCTTCGGCAGATATGACGGCACAAAGAGGAGTAGAGGCAGTTTTTGAGTTGAGTTGGGAGGAGTTGAATCAGCCAGCACGGGATTTAGGCTGTTTCCTCAGTCTCTTTGCGTTGGCTCCTATTCCTTGGCGGTTGGTGGTAGAAAGGTGTTTGTCTGCTGAAGATGAGGAGGAGTTGGAAGAGATTAGAGAGGAGCAATTACTCAATCTCAATCTGTTGCAAGCAGTAGCAGGAGAAGTTTATCAGTTTCATCCGTTGGTGCGACAGTTTTTTCAAGCTAAGTTGGTACTGCGAGAGGATGGGGATGAGTTGAAACGATCCTTTTGTCGGGGAATGGTTGAGGAGGCAAAGACTATTCCTCAGACTCCAACGAAGGAGCAAGTGGAAGCCGTCGCCCTATCTATTCCCCATATTGCGGAGTCAGCGACAGAGTTGGAACAATGGCTGAAAGAAGAGGATTTAATCCCGTCTTTGGGAGGATTGGGAAATTTCTATTATGGACAAGGATTGTACGAACAAGCTAAACTTTGGTATCAGCAATGTCTAGAAGTAACTCTCCGCCGCTTGGGAAAAGAACATCCCGATGTAGCTACTTCTCTTAACAATCTAGCATTATTGTACGAATCCCAAGGAAGGTACGCAGAAGCTGAACCCCTCTATTTACAAGCTTTAGGATTGTATAAACGGCTATTAGGTGACAATCATCCCAATGTTGCGACTTCCCTCAATAATTTGGCAAACTTGTACGAATCCGAAGGAAACTACGCAGAAGCTGAACCCCTCTATTTACAAGCAATAGAATTGTGTAAACGACTATTAGGGGAGAGTGATCCCAATGTTGCAACTTCCCTCAACAATTTAGCATTTCTGTACTATTCTCAAGGCAGGTACACAGAAGCGGAACCTCTCTATCTAGAAGCATTAGATTTGAGGAAACGACTATTAGGTGACAATCATCCAGATGTTGCTTCTTCCCTCAACAATTTAGCAGAATTGTACCATTCCCAAGGCAGGTACACAGAAGCGGAACCTCTCCATCTAGAAGCATTAGATTTGAGAAAACGACTCTTAGGAGACAATCATCCCTCTGTGGCAGCTTCCCTCAACAATTTAGCAGCATTGTACCAATCCCAAGGCAGATACACAGAAGCGGAACCTCTCTATCTACAAGCATTAGATTTGAGAAAACGACTCTTAGGAGACAATCATCCGTCTGTGGCAACTTCCCTCAACAATTTAGCAGAATTGTACCAATCCCAAGGCAGATACACAGAAGCGGAACCTCTCTATCTAGAAGCATTAGATTTGGATAAACGACTCTTAGGAGACAATCATCCCGATGTGGCAACTTCCCTCAACAATTTATCAGAATTGTACCGTTCCCAAGGCAGATACACAGAAGCGGAACCTCTCTATCTAGAAGCATTAGATTTGAGAAAACGACTCTTAGGAGACAATCATCCCGATGTGGCAAATTCCCTCAACAATTTAGCAGCATTGTACCAATCCCAAGGCAGGTACACAGAAGCAGAACCTCTCTATCTAGAAGCATTAGATTTGAGAAAACGACTCTTAGGAAACAATCATCCCGATTTGGCAAGTTCCCTTAACAATTTAGCACAGTTGTACGAATCCCAAGGCAGGTACACAGAAGCGGAACCTCTCTATTTACAAGCATTAGCAATTGCCGAGCAAGCTTTAGGGGAGAATCATCCTACTACTGTTAAGATTCGGGAAAACTTAGAGTCGCTCCCGTAGGATGGGTTATTAACCTATCCGATAATACAACAATATAAAATAATACAATCACCTTCAATCAACCAAACAATCATGACTACACTCAAAGATATTGAATCCGCGATTCTCCAGTTGCCTGACGAAGAAATCCATCAATTATCAGCTTGGTTACAAGACTATCTTGATGATAGTTGGGACAAACAGATAAAAAACGATCTCGAATCAGGGAAACTCGATCAACTATTACAAAAAGTCAACAATGATATCAGTAACAATCAAGTTAAGCCTTTAGATGAAATCCTTAACAACTCCTGATTTTTGGCAATGTTATGCCAACTTACCTCCCTACATTAAGCAACAGGCAAGAAAAGCCTATCGTCTCTGGATTAGTAATGTTTTCCATCGATCATTACATTTCAAGAAAGTAGGGAAAAATGTCTGGTCAGTCCGAATAACTGAGAATTATAGAGCTTTAGCATTGAAAAAAGGTGAAGATTATTACTGGTTTTGGATTGGTTCTCATGATGAGTATGAAGAGTTAATTAAATAGAAGGAGAAAATTAACCATGCTAGAGCCTAAAGAATTTCGCAATATTATCCACCAATATTTTACTGAAGTTACCTCACAGGAATTTCTGGCAAATCAAAAAAAATACTGTCCAGAAATTTTTGAAGGCGATAACTATCCCAATATCACTGAAAATCTTAATAATTTAGCAAAACTCTACCAATCTCAAGGAAGGTACGAAGAAGCTGAACCACTCTACCAGCAAGCTTTAGACATAGCCGAGCAAGCTTTAGGGGAGAATCATCCTAATACAATAATATTTCGGGAAAATTTACAAACGCTGCGACAACAGCAACATCCATCGTCTTAACTGTGATTGATGGGATTATGGGATGGACTATAATTGAATTAATCACTGATAACTGATATAGGCTATAGTTGAAGAACTTACAAAGGTAAAATTATGACCATTAAAGAACAACTAATTCATGAAATTGAAACAGTATCCGATGAGGTAATAGAAGAAGTTTTTGACTTTTTATTGTTAGCCAAAATCAAACATCATCGATCGCAAGAACAATCTAAACCTTTCGCGCGATTTATCGAAGAACTCACTGCTGATATTCCTCAAGAAGTTTTAGATACCTTACCAACCGATAGTGCAGAGGAACATGATCATTACATCTACGGTACTCCTAAACATTAACCATGAAGCAAATTTTTGCCGACACCTTTTATTGGATCGCTTTACTCAACCCCAAAGATGACTGGCATCAAATCGCACTCAACTATGCCCATAATTGTATCAATGATCAACTAATAACAACGGATGGCATTATTGATGAGATACTGAACTATGCTTCATGTAGAGGAACTATTATGAGACAGAAAGCACTCTTAATGTGTACGCAAATGCTACGGGAAAAAACAATACAAGTTATTTCCTATACACCAGAATTACGTCAATTAGGTTTTGAATTATATAAACAACGGTCAGACAAAGGTTATAGTATTACAGACTGCATATCAATGATAATTATGCAACAAATGGATATTTTTGAAGTGCTTACCCATGACAAGCACTTTACCCAAGAAGGTTTTATTATTCTTTTTTAAACAATAGAAATACTATAAAATGGAGTCAACGACTATTAGGAAAAATCACTCTACTATTGTTCAAATTCGGAAAAGTTTACAAATGATGCGACAACAGCAATATCCATCGTCTTAACTGTGATTTATGGGATTATGGGATGGACTATAATTGATCATTGATGAAGACTTGCTGAATACAACACAATCATAGTATTCATTCAATCATTTCAATCATAGTTTGGACTTATTATGGGATTATGGGATGGACTATAATTGATCATTGATGAAGACTTGCTGAATACAACACAATCATAGTATTCATTCAATCATTCAAATAACAGTTTAGACTTATTATGGGATTATGGGATGGACTATATTGTTAATATTGTTTTGCAGTACAAAAAGGTCATAAAAAATCATGGACAAACAACTATTACTCAATAAAATTAAACAAGCAGTACAAGCGATCGAACCACAAGCGCAAATATTTCTTTATGGTTCACGGGCGCGAAACGATGCTCAACCAGACTCTGATTGGGATATATTAGTATTAGTTGATGGGATCACTAACCCTACTCGCACATCTCAAATCCGTCGTCAAATTTATGAAATCGAATGGGAAACAGAAGAAGTTATTTGTACCATTGTTCGCAGCAAAAATCAATGGGAACATCCCTTATTACAAACTACTCCTTTCTGGCAATCAGTTAACAAAGAAGCTATTATGCTATGAGTAAAAATTCCCCTCACGATCAACTAATTAGGTATCGTTTAAATCGTGCAGAGGAAGCTTATCAAGATGCTTGTTCTCTTGCTGATGGTGCAAGATGGAATAGTTGTATCAATCGTCTGTACTATAGTTGCTTTTATGCTGTTACGGCTTTACTTGCTTATGATAATCTCTCATCTCCAAAACATACAGGTGTCCGTAGTCTCTTCAACAAAAACTACATCCGTAGCGAAATTATTTCAAAAGACTTTGGTGCAATTTATAACGAATTGTTTGAATACCGTCTCGAAGCAGATTATACAGACTTTGCAGATTTTGATGAATTACAAGTTCTTCCTTTCATTGCAAAAGTGAGAGATTTTTTAAATATAATTTCAGACCTACTTCCTACTGATTAAATGACAAAAGTATTGTATGTCAATACATTAAGTAAAGAGCATCTCAATACACAAATGATTCGTAATAATTTACAAATGATGCGACAGTCACAGCCATCGTCTTAACTGTGATTGATGGGATTATGGGATGGACTATAACTGATCATTGATGAAGACTTGCTGAATACAACACAATCATAGTATTCATTCAATCAAATAACAGTTTAGACTTATTATGGGATTACCGTAGGTGCTTCTCATCCATGCCTCTTAGATTACCAGATTTCGTCCCCCCCTGAACGGTGACAATTTATCAGCGTTTTCTCCTTGTTTGTCGGCGATGATGCCATTGACTGAGGAGACGATAACTAACAAAATAAGTGATAATGCTCGCCAACAGACCTGTAATCAAACTGCCAAAAAATAACGTTAAGAGAAATTCACCGCTCAAACTCCCCCAATTTTCCGCCCAACTTTGGTTAGAGGCAAAAATACGACTATCGATCGCTTGATTTCCTTTACCTAAAAACAATTCTCCCAATTTATAGTTAAACAAAAACACGGGAATATAGGTAAAGGGATTACTCACCCAAGTGGCTGCCGCTGCCGCGATTTTATTGCCCCGCACACAGAAAGCTAAAAAAATCGCAATAATGGTCTGTAATCCTAGCCAGGGAAAGGCCCCAGAAAACACCCCCACCGCTAACCCGCGAGCGATTTCGATCGGATGTCCCTGCAATCGCACTAAGCGAATCCACCAGTAGCGACAGAAGCGCTTCAGACGATTAATTAGGCTATTTTCTTTATTTTTCGCTTTTAATGACCGTGAGCGCATATTTTTGGGCATAAATGCTGACAAAATTGATACCAACTTCAATTTTAGCAAGGAGTGATTCAGAGATGTTAAACACAGGGGATACGATCGCCGCCATCGCTACGGCGATCATTCCGGAACAGGGTAGTATCGGTATTGTCCGTTTATCCGGTAGTCAGGCAGTGGCGATCGCTCGTCGGCTTTTCCATACCCGCAATCGTCAAAAATGGCAAAGTCATCGTCTTCTCTACGGTTATATCCGGCACCCCCAAAGTCAAGCAATTATCGATGAAGCTTTGCTGCTGCTCATGTTAGCGCCCCGCTCTTTCACCCGCGAGGATGTGGTGGAATTTCACTGTCATGGCGGCATTATGCCCGTACAACAGGTGTTACAGTTATGTCTAGAAAATGGGGCGCGTTTGGCCCAAGCGGGGGAATTTAGCCTGCGTGCCTTTCTTAACGGCAGAATTGACCTAACTCAAGCCGAAAGCGTCGTCGATCTCGTTGGGGCGCGTTCTCCCCAAGCGGCACAATTTGCCCTCGCTGGGTTGCAGGGAAAACTCGCGCAACCGATCCGGCATTTGCGTGCCACCTGTCTCGATATTTTGGCTGAAATTGAGGCCCGTATTGACTTTGAAGAGGATTTACCGCCCTTGGATCACGAGGCGGTTCTCCATAGCATAGAACAGGTTTTTTGTCAAGTAAATTTAATTTTAGCTACTGCCGAGCGCGGGGAATTGCTGCGTAGTGGTCTAAAAGTGGCGATCGTGGGACGGCCGAATGTGGGTAAATCAAGTTTGTTAAATGCTTGGAGTCGGAGCGATCGAGCGATTGTCACCGATTTACCCGGCACTACCCGCGATATCGTCGAATCTCAGCTAGTTGTGGCGGGAATACCCGTACAAGTCCTCGATACGGCTGGAATTCGCTCGGCCAGCGATCGAGTTGAACGAATTGGGGTGGAACGTTCCCGTCAAACGGCCCGGTCTGCTGATTTAGTTCTCTTAACCGTCTCCGCAGAGTCAGGATGGACCCAGGAGGACGAGGAAATTTATCGCTCTGTCAGCGATCGCCGATTAATTTTAGTGATTAATAAAATTGATTTAGCCAATCCTGAAACGGTAATTTATCCAGCAGAAATTGAGCGAGTTGTCAAGCTATCCGCTGCCCAAAATCAGGGTATTGAAGACTTAGAAAAAACTATTATTAATGCTGTCCAAAATCAAGAAATACAGGCGGCTAATTTGGATTTAGCCATTAATCAACGACAGGCGGCCGCTTTAACTAGGGCGAAAATTGCTTTGCAACAGGTCAAAAACACAATTGACGAAAATTTGCCTTTTGATTTTTGGTCGATCGATCTGCGTACTGCCATTCAAGCTTTAGGAGAAATTACCGGCGAAGAAGTGACTGAATCGGTACTTGATCGCATTTTTAGCCGTTTTTGTATTGGTAAATAAGCAATGAGGAAATCTGGTCAACTGTGTTCGGTTAACTGTAGTCTTGTTGAGAATTGAAGAACTCAGATATTGCCGGAAAAAAAGACTTTCCAAGCGGCCGTAATAATGGCACTTCCCAAAAGGATAATCAATGTCCAGACCTGATTTTTTTGGGTTCCTTCCACTGATTTTAGCCGATTGTCGATGCCTTCAATTTTCCCGTCTAAAACTTTAATATCCCCTTTGATATCTGCTTGTCCTATCTCAAGTTTTGTTAAGCGATTATCTAATCGATCAAACCGTTCATCAATCTTATCGAATTTCTGGCTAACTTCCTTGATACTGTCTTTAATTTCTTTAAGGACGACATCAAGGGAATAAGTAACAGTTTCGTTAGACATTGGGTCAACTCCTATACTGCATCTGGTTGGATATAATTTTATCTTAGTCTAGGCTTTAAGAAAATTTTCTTTCAGGAGCGATTAACTGTAGTCTTGTTGAGAATTAGAGAACTCAGATATTACTG
>NZ_SFBO01000190.1:0-8828 GCF_007095705.1 Microcystis sp. Msp_OC_L_20101000_S702 | reverse complement strand
AACGCTTAAGACATAGCTATCATGCCCCTTGAGGGTGCGGATTTCTTTGCCTGTTTCTACATTCCAGAGTTTGATAGTCTTGTCCCAACTACCGCTCACCAAAGTCTTGCCGTCGGAGCTAAAACTCACACTATTGACACTGCCATTATGCCCTACTAAGCGATTAGATTCCCTTCCTTCAACCAGAATCTTCTGCAAAGCATGAATTACCTTCGTGTTGCTTGCGTTGTGTTTCTGCAAAATTTTTCCTGCCTTAATCGCTTCAACAATAGCATCTAATTCTTTTCCCTCTTCATTAAAGAGATGCAAAGAATAACCACTGAGAGAATTTGCTAAACTAAGTTCTGTATCAACTTCGCGCCGTTTTCTTTCTGCTTCGATTTTTTCTCGTTGCTTTTGATAGTGATAACTAGCTTTAATAAATTTTACGGCTACATCATCTAAATTAGAAAGTGATTTTTCTTTGATAAGATTGACAATCCTTTTCAGTTTAGAACCTCCCCAAAGCTCACTACTCGCTTTTACTGCATCTTGCTTCTGTAAATCATCCCACTGTTTAGCATCAGCATATAAACGACTTCTCAGAACAATTATCCCCTCCTTTTCTCCAATTAAATCCTGTAACACTTTCCAAGAACGAATTAACGCCTCATGCGCTACCTCAACCGTTGCTTTCCCGTCTTCTCCCTTACTCACCAAAAGACGATTATCTATTAATTGATAGAGAACCTCCCTTTGCATTTCCTCCTGTTCAAAACTCGATTTATCCGCCCTTCTGCTAACCGCTTTTTCCCCTTCTAAACTAATTAACTCTAGAAAAATTTCCTCTGCTGCTTTCCTTTGCACCTCATTAAATTGACCATAAATTTTATCCGCTTGTTTTTCTAGCGCACCCGTTACCCCACCAATATCTTGATAAATCTTAATATTTAAAACCCGCTCTTGAATATGATTTTTTTGCCACAATAAATCTAATGTATATTGTAACAGAGGTAAAGAGCCGGCCTGTTCATAAAAATCGGCAATAATTTGATTAATTAATCCCTTTTCAAAGATTACCCCATTTCTCGCCGCTGGTTCAGCAATAGCTAATCTTAACTGACTTTCATCCATATCCGTTAACATCTTGCTATACTGATCATGGATTTTTCCTAAACTGGGATAAGGACTTAATTTATCTAAAAAATCCGCCCTTATCGTCATCACAATTTTGACTAAACTATCATTATTGTCAATTAATTTAATCAAACTTTTAATAAAAATATCTCTTTCTGTCTTCGGTGTACGAGTAAATAACTCCTCAAATTGGTCAATAAAAATAAACCATAAATCAGAATTATTTTTTAATCCTTCAACCACCTTAATTAAAGTATCTTCCTTAACAGCTTGTGCTAATTTCGCTTGGTATTGTTTATATCTATTCCCTAAAAGACAACCATAGAAAGACTCAAAGGGATTAACATCAGGAACAAAAGTTAAATTAACCAATTTATTTGCGCCAAAATCATCCTTTAACTTAGGAATTAAACCCGCTTGCACGAGAGAAGACTTACCACTTCCCGACGCACCTAAAAGCAATAAAACATTCTTTTGCTTTAAATAATCAGTTAACTCAATAATCCAATTATCTCGCCCAAAAAACCTATCCTTGTCATCTACCTCAAACTTCCTTAAACCCAAATAAGGTGAACCCGTAATTAAAGGTTGAGACTGAATCTCAACTCCTGACTTTTGGGTGATAATATATTGATTGATTACACCCCCACTAATATCACCTGCAATTCCCTTAAATTCACCATCACCGATAAGACCTTTAACATCACCCCCTATTTCTAAATAATAACTTTTATCAGTCATTTTTGCTACCCCAAAATTATTCTTTTCAAGTTAACTTTAAATTGCAGTTTTAGAATTAGCAATTTTTAAGGACTTCCTACTAAACCAAACAATTTAGCCAAACCGCATAAAATCGTTACAATTAAAGCGACTAAAATCCCTCGACTGACAAACTCTTGATTCTCTAAGCGCTTTTCCACGCCATCATTTTTTCCCTCTAAACGCTTCTCAATACCATCAATTTTTCCCTCTAGACGCTTCTCGACACCATCAATTTTTTCCTCCAGACGCTTCTCGACACCATCAATTTTTTCCTCCAGACGCTTCTCGACACCATCGATTTTTTCCTCCAGACGCTTAATTTCACCTTTAACTTCACTAAGTTCAATCTTAATATCAGTAACATCTTTTTGAAGATTATCTAACTTTTGATTGATTTGAATTAGAAAATCTTTAAGTTCTACCTCAACAGTAATTGACATAAATTTCCCTCCTAAATAATCCTCAACTAATTAATATTCTGACTAATATTTCCGCCACTAATATTTCCTGCAATTCCCTTAAAAGTACCATCTCCCACCATTCCCTTAATATCATCACCAACATTAATATTATACTTACCTGCGGCAAATTCTTCAGGTTTTAATTGCTTAAGTAATTCTTCTGCTGTCTTAATAACCTCTGCATCTCTATCAATTTTTGCTTCAAGTAACTCTTCTTTGAGAAGTGTTTTTACCCCCTCTGAATCTGGTTTTTTCTCATGTTTATCGACGATATCACTATCATCTGTTTTCCCTTTTTCTGCAAATTTCTTCTTAATCAACGCTTTTAAACCCTCATAAGCATCCTTAACCGCTGTTCCTGCCGTATCCTTAGCAGCAGCAACCGCACCAGCAGCCAACGCAGCGAGAATTAGAGAAATCGGTTCCATTGCCTGAGACTCCAAATTAGATATTGCTGACTCAATCTTAGATCAAAGCAAAGTATCTGACGCGATTATGGCGCAGGTATTGGGCGCAAATGGCTTGCTCGTCGGGGTTGTTGGCTACTACTATAAGCTGGACGTAGGGGACTTGCTTGGGAATAATATCCCAGCCAGAAAATCGCCCTGTAGAAGAATCAGACCAGCCAGATAGCATATTATCAAAGCGTAAGTCCCTTAGCTGCGGGGACTCTCGAAGGACTTCCCCCTACTTAGGGTGATCAGCACACTTGAGCGATCGGAGGGCGCAGGTTCCTGGCACTTCTACAGTAACGGATTTTGTCCACAATGTAGGGGCGAACTGCGTTCGCCCAAAAGATACATTATCAAAGCGCAAGTCCCTAATCCCGTTTAGATCATATTTCATTTAGACGAGAAAGGCTGTACTTAAAAAAATATGGTATGATAGGAAATTGTCAGTTTTACGAAAGCCGATGAAAACGGAAGAGATTATCAAATCAATCGAAGCCGAGTATCTCAAGAGCGATCTGCCCATTATCCATGTCGGTGACACGATCCGGGTAGGGGTGCGAATCGTTGAAGGAGATAAAGAGCGGATTCAGCCCTACGAGGGTATTGTCATCGCCAAACGCCATGGCGGTATCAACGAAACGATTACAGTACGCAAAGTCTTCCAGGGTGTGGGAGTAGAAAGAGTTTTCCTGCTCCACTCGCCCCGGGTTGCCAATATCAAGATCATCCGTCGTGGTAAAGTACGCCGGGCGAAACTCTACTATCTGCGCGATCGGGTTGGCAAAGCCACCAGGGTCCAAGAACGTTTCGATCGCCCCCTCTAAAAAATTTCCGGCGACAGCCTAACCAAGAAAGTTGCTTAATCGCCAACAACTACGCTATAATAAATAAAGGCCTTAAAAAAGCCCAATAGTTTAGCGAATGGGCGCTCTTAGTTCAGTTGGTAGAACGCAGGTCTCCAAAACCTGATGTCGGGGGTTCAAGTCCTCCAGGGCGCGTTTGGTAATCACCAAGCCGATAATTGCAAAGGACATAATCTAAATGTCTGGGGGTTAGTGTGGGTTGTCCGGTGAAAATGATAAGTTAAGGATAGCTTGAGTATCATTTTAAGGAGTAGCGATCGTGGCCAAAAAAGAAACCCTAGAAAAAGACGCGAGCGACAAGAAAGAGGGAAGCTCCTTTCAGGTCAAGGAATTCGTCAATGAAACCAAAGAAGAACTCGCCAAAGTCGTCTGGCCTTCCCGTCAGCAACTTTTGAGCGAATCGGCGGCGGTGATGTTAATGGTGACTTTAGTAGCCACTCTCATCTATCTAATCGATAAATTCTTTGCCTGGGGTGCGGGGAAGGTGTTCCCATGAATCTAGAAGAAGAGCAGTTTCCCGAAGAACTCAATCTTAGCGGCCTACCGAAAAAACCCCGTTGGTATGCCGTGCAGGTGGCTTCTGGTTGTGAGAAACGGGTCAAAGCTAATTTGGAACAGCGCATCCACACCCTCGATGTGGCCGATCGCATTCTGCAAGTTCAGATTCCCCAAGCGGCCACCGTCAAAGTCCGCAAGGATGGTTCACGGCAACACGGTGAGGAAAAAGTCTTCCCCGGTTATGTCCTGATCAGAATGATCATGGATGATGACGCTTGGCAGGTGGTGAAAAACACCCCCCATGTGATCAACTTTGTCGGGGCCGAACAAAAACGCCACTACGGACGCGGCCGTGGTCACGTCACCCCGCTACCCTTGAGTATGTCAGAAGTTGATCGCATCTTCAAACAAGCTCAGATTCAAGAACCCGTCGTCAAAATCAATATGGAAGTTGGCGATCAAATCTTAGTCCTATCCGGTCCATTTAAGGACTTTGAAGGGGAAGTGATCGAAGTTAGTCCCGAGCGCGGCAAACTCAAGGCCCTGCTCTCCATTTTTGGTCGGGATACCCCGGTCGAATTGGAATTTAATCAAGTCGAAAAACAAAACTAAATCATGGCTAAAAAAGTCGTCGCAATTATTAAACTAGCTTTACCTGCTGGTAAGGCTAACCCTGCTCCTCCGGTCGGTCCTGCTTTGGGTCAACACGGGGTGAATATTATGGCGTTTTGTAAAGATTACAACGCTAAAACCGCCGATCAGGCCGGGATGATCATCCCTGTGGAAATCTCCGTTTTTGAGGATCGGAGTTTTACCTTTGTCCTCAAAACTCCCCCCGCTTCCGTTCTCATCCGTAAAGCGGCTGGTGTGGAAAGAGGTTCCAACGAACCTAACAAGAAATTTGTCGCCACCATTACCCGCGACCAATTACGCGAAATCGCCCAAACTAAAATGCCCGATCTTAACGCTAACGACATCGAAGCGGCCATGAATATTGTGGCGGGAACGGCCAGAAATATGGGTGTCAAGATCTCAGACTAAATCTTATTTCGGGGAGAAGTTAAGCTTCGTTATTACCCAAGGAGCAACAAATCAGATGGTAAAAAAAGTTTCACGACGTTTGCGAGATGCCCAGGCTAAGGTAGAAAATAAAGCCTACGAGCCATTAGAGGCACTAACATTATTAAAGGAATTAGCGACGGCGAAATTCGACGAAACCGCCGAGGCTCATATTCGTTTAGGTATCGATCCTAAATATACCGACCAACAACTGCGGACAACGGTCAGTTTACCTAAAGGAACCGGACGCACGGTGCGGGTAGCGGTGATTACTCGCGGGGAACAGGTGCAGGAAGCGAACAATGCTGGGGCCGATATCGTTGGTTCAGAAGAATTAATCGAAGAAATCGCCAAGGGGATGATGGATTTCGAGGTGTTAATTGCCACCCCCGATATGATGCCGAAAGTGGCTAAATTAGGTCGTCAACTCGGTCCACGGGGTTTAATGCCCTCACCGAAAGGGGGAACCGTAACCACGGATTTAACGGGGGCAATCTCTGAGTTTAAAGCGGGTAAATTAGAATTCCGGGCCGATCGCACTGGGATCGTTCACGTTCAATTTGGTAAAGCTTCTTTTAGTGCTGAGGATCTGTTAGTTAATTTGAAAGCTTTACAGGAAACGGTGGACAGAAACCGTCCTTCCGGGGCAAAAGGTCGTTACTGGCGCACAGTTTACGTTTCTTCCTCCATGGGGCCATCGATTCAAGTGGATATTAGCGCCCTGCGGGATCTGAAATTAGCAGAAGGTTAATGACAGTTATTTTTCTTTGAAAAAGCCTCCAATCACTTGGAGGCTTTTTTTTTTGTGATTTTATCTATTCTAAGATCATTGATTTTCATTTTTTGGTTCTTCTATAATCAATACAGCCTGATATTGTCCTTCTTTTAAATTTGAAGGAACTTGTACGGTTAATTGACCTTCGTTATTAACGAATGCTTCAACTTCAATGGTTTTCATGTTAACATATCTCTCTTCATTTTCTGCTATAATCTTAATGGTAGAAGCATCCTTATCTGCTAAAGAACGAGCATACTTTCCTCTCACTGCACTTTTTAAATGAGACTCCGTTAAAACCTCAGAATAATCATCTAACATTTCATCATCTTTGATGGGATCATTGATTACTTTGTTCATAGATTTTTCTTTCATGTTTAGTTACTCTCCTAGCACTAATGATTCTGATGTTTCCTTGTCTTTCAGCATGAACAACTAAAAGCAAGCGGTTTTGACTAGAATAACCAATTGTCAAAAAACGATCTTCTAAGATTGAATGAGTGGGATCATCTAAAGTAAAAGAATAGGTATCTTCAAAGACAGTTTTAGCCTCATTAAAAGAAATATCGTGTTTTCTCAGATTTATCTTAGCTTTGTCTTCATCCCATTCAAAATTAGTCGTCACCATCTCAATTATACACAATAAATAAAATATAGCGTTTCTGATTCAGAAGAGGTACATTTCCGATCCTGAACAGCTTAATCAGCAAAGATTTAAGTGTGCCGCACAGATGCGAGAACCGCTATAAGTGGTATAAAAATCGCCCACCTTACTAAGTACCTAAGCAAAATTAATTACACATATCTAACTACCTCTTGCCTCCTGCCTTTTGCCTTTTGCCTATCTTCACTAGGAAATTAATTTTGCACGACTACTTATGGTAAACCGTTAGTTAACTAAAGTGCGATCACCTTTCGCTAGATACTTCTGGGATCGCTCTATGATTAGCAACAGGATTAGAACCAAAGAAACAAAAACAAGAACCTTATGCTTGATTCAGATTGGGAAACCACAACAGCACGAAGAACAACCACAGACGACCAAAACAAGAACGAACTGAACAATTAATGAATGCTTGTTTCCCTCATCTTTCCGGTGCAATTAATTGGGAATGCCAGGCCGATCGCACCGGGATCGTTCACGTTCAATTTGGTAAAGCTTCCAAAGGCATCCAAGGGATTGGGGGTGTTTTTTTGGCTTAATCGCCCGATTGATATAGAATCAAAAGGCTACACTCAAGATTAATCGCTTGAATTATTCTCTTGTATCTGTTCTTAAAGCCAGCGTGTGGATTGTAGATTCCCCTAATACCCGTATTTTAGCCCCTAGTGCGATCGCTCTTGGTAACTTTGATGGTTTGCACCTAGGTCATCAAACCGTCCTACAGCCAATTTTTCAGGATGAACCCGCTTATCCCACCGTTGTTAGTTTTACTCCCCACCCGCGGGAATTTTTTACGGGGGAAAAATGGCAGTTATTAACTCCTCTAGGGGAAAAGGTAGAGGTTTTAGAGAATTTAGGCGTTAAACAATTAGTTTTACTGCCTTTCTCTGCTCAATTAGCTTCCCTGACTCCCTTGGCTTTTATCGAACAGATTTTAGTAGCAAAATTACAGGCTAAATCGATCAGTGTTGGTCAAGATTTCCGCTTCGGTTATCGTCGTCAAGGTACAGCGGAAGATTTATTACAGATCGCCTCTCAATTTAATATTAAAGTCGAGATTGTTGCTTTAAAAAACTGTGGGACGGGTCGAATTAGTAGTTCCCTAATTCGTCAAGCTTTGGCAGCAGGAAACGTTGAGCAAGCCGGACAAATGTTAGGTCGTCCCTACAGTTTAACCGGTCGTGTGGTCATCGGGCAACAACTGGGCAGAACATTAGGTTTTCATACCGCTAATCTACAGGTTCCTCCCGATAAATTATTGCCGCGACTGGGGGTTTATTGCGGTTGGGTGCATCTCGATGGTTCTCGCTTACCGGCAGTTATGAATATCGGTTATCGTCCCACGATCGAGGGAAAAACTATCAGTGTGGAAATCCATTTATTGGATTGGTCGGGCAATGTATATGATCGTATTTTAACGATGGATTTAGTGCAATTCCTGCGACCAGAACAGAAATTTAATTCTCTCGATCGATTAAAAAATCAGATCGAGATAGACTGCGATCGCTCTCGGTTAATTTTAACTTCTGTAACCGACAACTCCTAATATTTTTGATATTCTCTTTCTACTTTACCCACCGCTTTCAATAAAGGAGAATCGAGGGGATCGATCCAATCAGCTACTTCTCGCGCTAATCCTAGGGTAACAATGCCTTGAGACGGTGGTAATTGACCAGCTAAAGCCTGACTTTTGATGGTTTTTAGGACAGAAATTAAACCCTCAATCCGAGTCGATCTTTCTGTTTCTCGCATCTGTTCGGCCACGGTAATAGCTTGGTCAATTGATTGAACTAATTCCCTTATTTTCGTTTCCATAATATTCTAGTGACACCAAAGAGATGTAAGCGTTAGTCCTCGCCCCTCTCCCCATTGTATATTGGCATCTCGCGAGTCTTTAATAAAAGTTTGCTGACCACCACCGTGATAACAATAAGGTGGATTCTGGGGGGCGACAATTCCTTGATAAACCGTTGTTCCCGCCGGCAAAGTCACCGATACTACTTTGGTCGCTTGATTGGGAGGATTCCACTTTTGATCGAGGGCTAAATTCCTGATCACTTCCACATTGGTGGTATATTGATCCGTGGTCAGAAAACGACCTTTTTTGTAATTTTCGTCACTATAATAACGGAAAAAAGTCTGGGGTTTTTCTAGGGTAACTGCCTGACATTCACTATT
>NZ_SFBO01000019.1:0-93640 GCF_007095705.1 Microcystis sp. Msp_OC_L_20101000_S702 | reverse complement strand
CATCTCCAAGCCGTTCGATAACTTATTCCTGTTTTTTTTGCCTAGTCCGATAGTTTTGTCTGTACATATTACCGTGAATGACTATATATGACCATATTTGTATTGAAACTTTACAATACTAAATCCAATTATTAAAGACTGATTATCTACTGCCCCTTTTGCCTATTGCAAGAGTGCCTATTGCCTCTCCTGATATGTAGCCTATACCCACCGGATTTAGTATGACATGGTTTAAACTTCTAGAGGTGCGAGAATGAACTCTTAATAAAATCTTAATTGGGGGTATTACCTGGAAAAGTTCGTCTAGAATTCCGTTGGACTGATCCAAAGGCAACCCAATACAGGAGGTCAAATGGCTATTTTCCAATATCAGATTCTTGTAGGAAAGAATGAACCTAATGCTGTGGTCTGGTTTCTGAATGGCAACCAAGTAGGAGGGGATTTGCCACAAATTCTTAATGGTTTGGGCTCTCAAGGTTGGGAAGTCGTTGGTATTGGGGATCTAGGTTTTGATAGTCGCTCTGAGATTGTGCTTAAGAAAACAATCTAATCATCCTTAGGTGTTCTTCGTCCCTACTTTTTCAGCAAACCCTATACAAAAAAAGGAGTGAAAATAATCACTCCTACTGATAATCAAAAGAAAAACAGGCTTAAATCTAGAGAGCGTTTGCCCCCGCTACTACTTCTAACAATTCTTGGGTAATAGCGGCTTGACGCGCTTTGTTGTAGGTACGGCTTAAAGTGCCAATTAACTCGCTGGCGTTCTCGCTGGCGTTACTCATCGCCGTCATCCGGGCTGCTAATTCACTAGCTGCCGATTCCTGGAGGGCGCGCAGTAATTGGTTATTTAAGTACAAAGGTAGGAGAGAATCGAGGATTTGGACGGGATTCTGCTCAAAAATCATGTCTTGGGGAAAAACCTGCGCCGGTTGGCTGGCCATTTTTTCCCGTTGTACCTTAAATTTTCCCTCTTTAGTCACCAAACGGAAAATCTCGTCATCCTGTACCGCTAAACCTTGGGTAGTTAAAGGTAACAGGGTTTGAATCACCGGAGTGGCACTGATCAGGGAGATAAAACGAGTATAAACCAACTCGACGCGATCAACTGTTTCCGATAAAAATAAGGAAAGCAATTCATCCCCAATCGTGCCAGCTTCATCAGCAGTGGGAATCTGTTCGAGGTTAATAAATTTAGCGGCAATGGGAGCATTGCGGCGCTCGAAATACTGTGCCGCTTTCCGGCCGGCAATAACTAATTGATAGTTAATCCCTTGCTCTTTTAATTCATTCATCCGTTGTTCGGCACGACGGATGACGTTAGTATTATAACCGCCACAAAGACCTCGATCGCCTGTGACTACCAACAGAGCCACGGTTTTTACTTCCCGTTGGGCCAGCAGCGGTAAATTGACATCACTAAAGGCTAAACGACCTTGAAGATTATAAAGTACCTGAGCGAGGGCATCGGCAAAAGGACGGGTACAGAGAACTTGTTCTTGGGCGCGGCGCACTTTTGCTGCCGCCACCAGACGCATGGCCTCAGTAATTTTTTTGGTATTTTTGACCGATTGAATTTGGTCGCGAATCGCTTTGAGATTAGGCATAATTCAGTTATCAGTTATCAGTTATCAGTCATCAGTCATCAGTCAAGATTCTGGGTTTAGGAGGGAATTGAGAGGTGAGGAAATAGGGAGATCGGGAAGTTTCAACTAATACCCTAAAACCCCAAAACCTCAACACCCCATCCCCTAAAACCTAACCCCCATTACCAACATTCATTTACTGATTACCAAGATTATTTAAAAGCCTGTTTGTACTCGTTGATGCCATCTTTGAGCAGGCCTTCTGCTTCGTCGTTGAGTTGTTTTTCAGTGCTGACGATCTCAACGTAGCGAGGTTTGCTGGTTTTCAGGTATTCGCGTAAACCGGCGCAGAAATCGATAACTTTATCGGTGGCGATATCGTCGAGATAACCGTTTAAACCGGCATAAACCACCGCGACCTGTTCCCAAACGGAGAGGGGGAAGTTTTGGGGCTGTTTCAGGATTTGACGCAGACGTTGACCGCGAGCGAGTTGTGCTTGGGTGGCCGCATCAAGGTCAGAAGCGAATTGAGCAAAAGCTTCTAATTCGTCAAACTGGGCTAATTCGAGTTTTAATTTACCAGCAACTTTCTTCATTGCTTTTGTTTGGGCCGCCGAACCGACGCGGGATACGGAAATACCAGCGTTAATTGCGGGACGGAAACCAGCGTTAAAGAGGTCGGTGGAGAGGAAGATCTGACCGTCAGTAATCGAAATTACATTGGTGGGAATATAGGCAGAAACGTCACCAGCTTGGGTTTCGATAATCGGCAGGGCGGTCATGCTGCCACCACCGAGGGCATCGCTGAGTTTAGCGGCACGTTCTAGTAAACGGGAGTGGAGATAGAAAACGTCGCCGGGGTAAGCTTCCCGACCGGGAGGACGACGCATGAGCAGGGATAGCTGACGATAAGCTTGAGCCTGTTTGGTGAGGTCATCATAGATAACTAGGGTCGCTTTGCCTTTATACATGAAGTATTCGGCGATCGAAGCTCCGGTATAGGGGGCGATATACTGGAGGGTGGCGGGGTCGTTAGCGTTAGCGGCCACCACCACGGTGTAATCCATGGCGCCTCTTTGGGTGAGGGTGTCGATTACTTGGGCGACGGTGGAGGCTTTTTGACCGATGGCGACATAGACACAGATCACGTCTTCGCTTTTCTGGTTAATGATCGTGTCAATGGCGATCGCTGTTTTACCAGTTTTTCTGTCACCGATAATTAACTCCCGTTGACCGCGACCGACGGGAATCATGGCATCGATAGCGGTGATGCCGGTTTGCATCGGTTCACAGACGGATTTGCGAGCGACAATACCGGGGGCGGGGGATTCCACCAGACGGGTTTCGCTGGCGAGGATGTCTCCTTTCCCGTCGATGGGACGACCAAGAGCATCAACCACGCGGCCGACTAAGGCGTCACCCACGGGAACCTGAGCGATTTTACCGGTAGCTTTCACCGTACCGCCTTCTTTAATCCCGAAACCGTCACCCATTAACACCGCGCCGACGTTATCTTCTTCGAGGTTAAGGGCGATGCCGACGGTTCCATCTTCAAATTCTAATAGTTCTCCCGACATGGCCTGTTGTAGGCCGTAGATGCGGGCAGTACCGTCACCCACTTGCAGGACGGTTCCCACGTTGGAGACCTGTACTTCTTGGTTATAGGATTCGATCTGTTGACGAATAATCGTGCTAATTTCGTCGGGTCTGATAGCTACCATAGTTTAATCTGGGAAAAAGTAAAAAATTAAGAAGGTGAAAAAACGGCAAAAAAGGGAGATTAGATGACCTTAGCGCAGGGAGAGGCTGAGGCGTTGTAGTTGACCGCGAATGCTGGCATCAAAGACCTGAGAACCGACTTTGATCACCACACCACCGATTAGGCTGCCATCAACTTTGGTTTTCAGTTCGACCACGTTCGCCCCGGTCAGGGTTTTCACTTTGTCGATGACGATTTGTTTTTGGCTATCGTTCAATTCGGTGGCCGAGGAAACTTCCGCTAAAACGGTGTTAGTCAGCACTCTAGCCAGGGTGAGATATTGTTGACAAACGGGTTCTAAAAATTGAATCCGACGTTTATCGACTAATAACATCATGAAGTTAGTTAAATAGGGATTGGCACTGCTCCCCATTACTTGGGAAAGAACGGCTTTTTTAGCTTCTTCTTTGATGACGGGATTGCCGATAAAAGCTCTTAGATCGGGAGCATTTTCCAACAATTCTAAGAGGGATTTTATTTCGCCGCCGATCGCTTCTAATTGTCCGCTGCTTTGGGCGACGGAAAGTAATGCTTGGGCGTAGGGTTCGGCTATTTCTGAACTAATTAAACTTCCCTGCATCTATTTACCTCCTAGGTTGGCCAAACTGCGATCAATTAGGGTTTGTTGTACCGATTCTTCCAGGCCGGCGCTTAACTGGGATTCCACGTTAGCTAAGGCTAAAGCGGTAATTCTTTGGCGTAATTCTACTAAAACGCGATCCTGTTCTGCCGAGAGATCTTTAGCGGCACTTTCGCGCATTCTTTGAATATCGAGTTCGGCTTGGGCGGCGATGTCGGCGGTGACAGTTTTAGCTCTAGATCGAGCATTATTGATAATTTTTTCCGCCTCTTGTTTTGCTAGGGCGAGTTTTTTCTGTTCTTCGGCGAGGGCGGTAGCGGCAATATTTTTCCGGTCTTCAGCTTCGGCTAAAGCTTCAGCAATCTTCGACTGACGTTCTCCGAGGATTTGTCCGAGAACTTTGCGGCCGTAGAAGATGACTAAACCGAGCAGAATTGAGAGGTTAAATAGGTTAGTTCCTAGGATATCGGTGTTGATGCCGAATCCTTCTGCTGCCGCTTCCTTCGCCTCCGTGGCTAATAATAAAACTGTGTCGATGATCATGGTTATTGAGGGCGGGGAGTAGATTATTCAGTTATCAGTTATCAGTTATCAGAGGTAAGTTATCAGTCTTCTAACTTCTGACGACTGAGTTCTATCTTTTTACTGATCACTGTTATTAACCAAGGGCTGGGGTTTAGCGAACGAGTTCGGGGCCGAGGAGTTTTTCGAGAATTTGACGGGAAAGAGAGGCCACTTGTCCTTCTAGAGAACGAAAGGCTTCTTCTTTCTGTTGGGCAATTTCGGCGGCGACGGCTTCCTTACGAGCGATCGCTTCTTTTTGGGCTGCGGCAACTCGTTCGCTGGCTAGTTTTTGGGCCTCAGCTTGCGCTTGGGCGATAATCTCTTGGGATTGTTTACGAGCCGAAGTTAATTGCAATTCGTACTCTTGTACCAGTGCTTCGGTTTTGGCTAGTTGTTCTTTGGCTCCGCCTTCCGTTTGCCGAATATACTCCGCCCGTTCATCTAAAACTTTACTGAGGGGTTTATAAAAAACGGCGTTCAGGATCACTGCCAAAAGAATAAACTGTAGTGCCATCACTGGCAGGGTGGCATCGAAATCAAACATTGATTTATTCCTGATAAATAGAAGCTATAGACAGGTTCAAAAAAGGAAGATGATCCCCCTGCTTTAAGAATAAACAGTCAGGGGGAATCACTAAAATTCCCTTAATTAGCTATCAGCCTTCCGTCCCAAAAACCAGATTTTTTAGTGGGCTGCTTTGGCGTTTTTTGAGAGTTTTTAAAACTCTGCTGCCAAGCTGGGGACTGGGGGCTGATAGCCCACTGCTTTTTTAATTAGGCGAAGGGGTTAGCGAACAGTAAAACGAGAGCGATAACCAAACCGTAGATGGTTAAGGATTCCATGAATGCCAAGCTGAGGAGAAGGGTACCACGAATTCTTCCTTCAGCTTCGGGTTGACGGGCGATACCGGAAACAGCTTCTCCAGAAGCGGTACCTTGACCAACACCGGGGCCGATAGCGGCTAAACCAACGGCGAGGGCGGCGGCGATAACGGAAGCGGCAGCTACTGTGGGGTTCATGGTGATTTTTTCCTCTATTTACTAATCAATTTCAATCTGTTGTTTACAGAGCGCGTTCTCAGCCGTAAAAAATGGCTGGTTTTCTGCTCAAAACTCCCGAAAGAGTTTTTGGGAAATAACGATCCTGGAATTCAGTTGCTCATCCTGAATTCGACCAATAATTTCTTAGCTATTATCCTATTATTTGGACACTTTTCCCTAAGAAATTTTTCTGTTTTCGTCCCTCGCTTTTAAGCGTGTTCTTCTTCGTGTTCCGATTCCAGTGCCTCATGGATATAGGCCCCGGCAAGGGTAGCGAAGACAAGGGCCTGGATAGCACTGGTAAATAAACCGAGAGCCATCAGGGGTAGGGGTACGACTAGGGGGACAAGGAAGACTAATACTGCTACTACCAACTCATCCGCGAGGATGTTTCCGAAAAGACGGAAGCTGAGGGAGAGGGGTTTGGTAAAGTCTTCTAAAATTTTGATCGGTAATAGCACGGGAATCGGCTCTAGGTAGTGAGCGAAGTAACCGAGTCCTTTTTTACTGATGCCCGCGTAGAAGTAAGCGAGGGAAGTCAGTAGGGCTAACGCCACCGTGGTATTGATGTCGTTAGTGGGGGCGGCTAATTCTCCTTCGGGCAGTTCGATTAACTTCCAAGGAATCAAGGCCCCTAACCAGTTAGAAACGAAAATAAATAAAAATAGGGTGCCGATGAAGGGCAACCAGGGTCGATATTCCTTTTCTCCTAGCTGGTTTTTGGCTAAATCGCGCAGAAATTCGAGAACGTACTCCATGAGGTTTTGAATACCGCTAGGGACTTTCTGGATTTTGCGGGTAGCGGCGATCGAGGCGATGATTAAGATAGCGAAGACGATCCAGGAGACCGCGATCACTTGCCCGTGAATTTTTAGTCCGCCGATGTGCCAGTACCAGTGTTGTCCCACTTCCAGGGAAGCGAGGCTATAAAAATTAAGCACACTTAAACTGTCTAACATTTCTACCTTGGGGAGATTCGGGTTCGCAAATCAGGGTTATTTTTAACGGTCAAAGGGTTTAGGAATCGGCTTTCTGCTCCAGCTTGAAGATGGTTTGCAGGGTATAGACGATGATCGCCCCTTTATAGGTCAAAAACCCCAAAAAAACTGGCACTATGTGCAGTTCTTGCCAACGACTGGCGATGATGATTAATCCAGCGAATAGGGCTAATCCTTTTTTGCCTACCCGATTTTTCGTTACCCCCAATTTTTCCACTTCCCCGGCCAGGAGTTTTAGGTAAACGACTCCCACCATTGCCCCTAATAGGTAATTAAGGGCGGTATTGAGGGAATAAAACAAGCACACGGGGATAAAGATCAGACCGCTTAAGATCAGGGTGGTGATCAATAGGGTGTTTTGTAGTTGATAGTATTCCCGCATCGGATCTGACGGCGGGTTGGTTTCTGGGGTTGGGGGAGATTCGATCGATGGGTCAGACAAGGTACACCTAAATCAGCGATAGACTAATCTCAATATCTGGATTGCTTTCCCAGCTATGACGCTCAGGTAAGCCACAAGACATATTATCACGGCAGCGGCAACAATTATTAAGCAATTGTAAATTGTCATGATTCCGTCGGTCGTCGGTCGTCGGTCGTTAGGAGACAGGAGACAGGAGACTCCGAGACAGTTATCAGTGATCAGTTATCAGTTATCAGTGGCTCTCTTGGGGTTATAGTCATGAGCAGCTCTTATCGAAGAAAGGGCGTAGGCTATAGGTCCCTACCAATCACACAGGTGCAATGTAGGAGCGCAAAGTGGTCAGTGAGTTTATCCAACTGCTTGCGCCCATAATGTTGTGTGATAATTTTTGCTTATGGAATCGTGAAATGTTGACGGAGAAAGACTTTTACGACTATTTTGCCGAAGAAACTATCAGTATAGGCTTCGTTTCCACACAGAAACCAGAAGAGCCCATTTTTCAGCCAATATCCAAGAGAGCCTTTTCAGTTCACTGATTACTGATTACTGTTTACTGGACGGCTACGCCGTGCCTTTGGCAACACTGAAAAGCTCCCCATTTCCCCATTTCGCCAGAATTAGTCTCAATCAGGTCTTTTTAAGAGTTTTGCGCCACAGTTTTTACAAAAGTTGGCATCTATATCGTGACGGGGTAAACCACAATCTGGACAAGGATAATCAGTTTGAGTGCCAGATTTTAATAGTTGTTTAGTCAGAGTGCTAATTTGCAAGGGAATTAACAAAACTCCCGTTAAAATCATTAAAACTGTCACCATTTTGCCCCCATCAGAAAGGGGGGTCACATCCCCAAATCCCACGGTAGTCATAGTCACAACGGCGAAGTAAAAAGCATCAAAAAATGTCCGATAGACTTGAGGATTAATCGGGTGTTCGATCTGATAAATTAAACCCGCATAGACAAAAATAATCGAAAATAGAGTTAGTAATATGCGAGTAAATACTATCTGATCGGAAGTTTTAATTTGAAAAATAGAAAGATCAGAACCAAAAAAACGAATCACTCGCAAAATTCTAAACCAGCGAAAAATTCTAAAAAACCTAATATCAAAAAAACCAAAAAATAGAGGCAGGATTGATAATAAATCTAGGATGGAAAAAATGTTAAAAACAAAGCCTAGTTTTGATTCCGCACACCAAAACCGAATTAAATACTCTAGGGAAAATAAGCTTAAAATTCCCCAATCAAGCTGACGTAACCACATTTGCCAAGTGGCGGATAAGGGATAGGTTTGCGCCACATAAATCCCCAACGAGAGTAAAATTAATGCTAGGATAAGCAGATTTACCGTCAGTCCGATCGCCGTGGTGACATCCTCTAAATAAAAAGCTATCTTGGCACGAAAAGAGAGCATAAATTCAGCTATCAGTAAACAGTAACTAGCAATCAATGAACTGAAAGCTCGCATCTGATAACTGATAACTGATAACTGATAACTGATTAAGGTAATTCCACTGAAGTTGGTTTAGCAATATGAGGCAAACCCCAACCCAATTTTTCCCGGAGGATGCGGAAGAATTCCGTCGATTGCAGACGAATAAAATGGACTTGGTGGGGCGATTTCTGCACATTAATTCGATCTTCTGGCAAGATATAAGAACCGCCATTACCGTCCACTACCATCACCATCCGATTAGCAGTTGCTGGGAAAATATTTACAGTTTCCTTGTCAGAAAATACCAAGGATCTCGAAGCTAAAGAATGGGGACAAATGGGAGCTAATTGTAATACCGGCACATCGGGAGTTATTACCGGGCCACCGGCGCTGAGAGCATAGGCAGTAGAACCAGTAGGAGTGGAGAGAATAACCCCATCGGCAGCGATATCGACAGGTGCGTGTTCACCAATTTGAATCTCAAAATGACACATACTGGTGAGGGGTTCCCGGTGGACGACCACCTCATTGAGAGAAAGTGCCTCCCAGAGGAGGGTATCTTCGCGAAACAGTCGCACCGTGATCATCGAGCGATTTTCGATGGTGTATTTCCCCTCTAGAACCTGCTCTAAGGCGGGTTCAAGCTGATTTAGGTAAATTTCGGTCAAAAAGCCCATGTGTCCCGTATTGACCGTTAACAGGGGCAAATTAAGGGTGGCCAACTGCCGGGCTGCCGATAGGACTGTACCATCGCCCCCCAGCACGATCGCAAAACTTAAATCTTGCTCGAAGTGGGGGGGGACTAACTGATCGATCGGGGTAAAACAAACCGGACGAGAGGGTTTAGAATGGCCTAGCAGACCACCGCTGCCGGTAGCCATAAACACCTGGCAACCTAGGGAAAGTAGCTGATCTTGTATCTGATGGGCTGTTTTACAAGCGATAGGCTTAATATCGTTGTAAATAATGCCGATTTTGGGCATTGACAAATTTTCCTACTGCTGAATCACGCTTTCTTTTTGAAAGGAGTTTTCTTCTTCTTCTGAGCTTTTTGTTTCTCGAAGTCGATTTCCTTGAGCTTCTTGAGAATGCGGCTAAAGTATTCTTGTAAATAGGATTCTAAAGTAGTTGTTTGATTCGGATCAAGGCCAAATACTTGATAAACTTCTGCCATGGGGGCATCAAGGGCTTGATCACTAGCGAGAACTTCCGCAAAAGCTAGTCGGTCAGATATATTATAGGTCCATTGGAAACAACGGCTTATTCCTCGCATAAAACGCAGTAATCCCATGGGTAAACGCCAAATTTTCCCCTCTTTACCCGATAGGCGTTCGCAAACTTCGATAATTTCTTCAGCTTTCCAAGCTTTGCTGCCGACCACGGGATAGGACTGACCGACGGTTTCGGGGACTTCTAAAGCACGAACGGCAAATTTAGCGATATCTTGGGTGTCCATGTAGGCGATCGCTGTACTTTCCCCCGTGATCCAGACGGTTTGATTATCTAACATCGGGATGGCGTATTGACCGATTAAACCCTGCATAAAGCCACAGGGACGCAGAATTGTATATTTTAAACCCGATTCTGCTATAAATTTCTCGGTACAGCGTTTTATCTCCATCAAAGGCACGTTGGGATATTTTTCGGCATTGAGGATCGAAAAGAAAATAAAGCGATCTACCCCGGCGGTTTTAGCCGCTTGAATCAGATTAACTTTACCATCCCAATCCACCTGTTTAATGCTGGCTGAGTCCGTCGCTCGGGCTGTAGCGGCATCGATCACCGCGTCTATTCCCTCTAAAGCAGCAATAATGGTATTTTTATCCCGCAGGGTTCCCCCGACTAATTCCGCGCCCCATTCCTTCAAAAAAGCCGCTTTTCTCTGACTGCGTACCAAACAACGCACTTGATGTCCCTGATCGATGGCATGACGCACGATCTGTCGCCCTAGGGTTCCCGTCGCACCGACAACTAATACTTTCATCTATAATTAATTTTTTGTTACATTTGTTAACACTTCTCTAAGATACTATCAAAAAAGTGGATCATTTACGGATAGAAAAATTCTAAGATTCCCCGATCCCCGTCCAGTTCTACCATTGTTCCCACAGGTAAAGCGGCATTATCGCCATCATGACCGAAAGGTAACTCAGCAATAACCGCAATGCCTAAATCGCCCAAACGCTCTTTTAAGACTTCCTCCACGGTTTGACTATCACTACCGGGAGCTGCCAGACAACGGCTAAAACGACCGAGAGCAATGGCTTTAATTTGGGAGAAAATGCCCAGCATTCGCCACTGAGTTAACATTCGATCGATCCGGTAGGGGGCCTCGGTTACGTCCTCTAGGGCTAAAATTACCCCCTCTAGGGTGGGTTGAACCGAGGTTCCGAGGAGATGGGTGGCTACGGTTAGATTGGCTGGTAATAAGCGTCCCCGCACTTTGCCCCCACCCCAACCTTGACCGATAAGAGGGGCTAAAGGACGACCTTCCAGAAGAGAAAAGAGGCGATCGATTGATTGGGGACTTTCTTGGGCTAAGGTGGTTAAAACTGGCCCGTGAACGCTACAAATGCCCTGTTTCGCTAAACTCCATAAAATCCCCGTCACGTCGGAAAAACCGATTAACCATTTCGGGTTAGTTTTTGCCCATGTCCAATTTTCCAAGAGGCGAGCGCTACCGTAACCCCCCCTAGCGCAGAGAATTGCTTGACAATCGTCATCTTGCCATGTTTGGGCTAAAGCTTGACGACGTTGCTCGTCGCTACCGGCGAGATAACCGAGACGATTAGCCCAATTCTCGCTAAATTCCACTTGATAACCCCTTGATCGCCAGATTTCTACGCCTTTTTCTAGGGCGGCTAATTCCTTGACGGCTCCACTGGTGGCCACCAGAGAAACTTTAGCACCGGGTTGCAGAAACGATGGGATGATCATAGGCGGATTAAGCTGAAATTACAGGCAATTTTGTGGCAGTATGAAAACTGACAGCATATTCTATCGAATGTTTCTCGATTTTCCCGATTCGTTCTTTGAATTAATCGCTCAACCCGATGCTAGGGTTAGCAATTATCGATTTACTTCCCAAGAAGTCAAACAACTAGCTTTTCGATTAGATGGTTTATTTTTGCCGCTCGATAATCTGGAAAATTTGCCCTTTTATCTGGTAGAAGTGCAGTTTCAAAAGGATGAAGACCTATATTATCGATTATTTTCGGAACTTTTCTTGTATCTTAGACAGTATAAACCTTTGTCACCCTGGCAGATAGTTGTTATTTATCCTAGTCGAGAAATTGAGCGAGAACATCCCCAGCAATTTGCCGATTTTTTATCCCTAGCAAGGGTTAAAAGAATCTATCTGGATGAATTGCCAAATGACGAGACTCCTTCCTTAGCGATCGCTCTGATCAAATTGGTTACGGAAAGTGAGAGTCAAGCTGTTAATTCTGCTAAGATTTTAATTAAACAGGCTCAAAGAGAAGTCAGCGATCGCTTAGTGCAGAGAAATGTCATTGATTTAATCGAAACGATAATCATTTATAAGTTACCCCAAAAAAGTCGAGAGGAAATAGAAGCTATGTTGGAACTACAAGACCTAAAACAAACTCGTTTCTATCAAGAAGCTTTTGGAGATGGAATTGAACAGGGAATTGAACAGGGAATTGAACAGGGAATTGAACAGGGAATTGAACAGGGAATTGAACAGGGAATAAACTTGCAAAAATTGAAAACAATTTCTCTACTGCAAGACCTCGGTTTAACCCCGCAACAAATCTCGGAACGATTAGACTTAACTCTGGACACAGTGCTTAACTATTTGGCACAACAGCAACAATAATCACACCTGTTTCAAAAGTCTATAAAAACAGCAGTTGCTAAGTAGTGAACAAATGGATGGTAGCGAATCAGTGACCTTTAACCTATCAGTGATAACTCGATGAATAACGACTTATTGACTTTTCTCTTTGGTGTTACCCTTCTCATTCTCTATCTAGTTTTTTCAGCTTTAACCGAGATGGGAACAAAATGGCCTTGGACAAAAAAATAAGAGAAATACTTATAGATGTGAATAAACATAAAATCGGGTCAGGGATTCGGTCATTGGAAAAATTCTATTCGCTCTACTGATAAAATATGAAACTAATTGGTGATATTTCCCCGAGCTTGGATTTATTCTTGTTGCTTTTTTTCTGGCATTGTCTCATCGGTGCCATTGCTACAGTCATCGCTATCAATAAAGGCTATCCAAGATTAAATTGGCTAATCTTCGGCCTTCTGGGAGGAACCTTTACCTTTTTTATCGCTCTTTTCCTGAAAAAAAAGCCCAAAATTTAAGGGATGATATTGCTTGATTATCCTTTAATAGCTCCCATCAACACCTCTAAATCTTCTGCGTCTAACTCCTCTGGGATGCCATTACGAATTAATTCCGAAAAATCCTCATTGGGAACCATAAAACATAGTGCATAAAGTCTTCCGTCCCCCACATTTCTAATCTCGTGAATACCCGTGGGACGGACTAATAAACTATCCCCCGGCCCCAGGGGAATCGCTTTACCATCACAGATAGCCATTCCCTCCCCTTTAAGGATAAAAAACATTTCTACGGCAAAATGATGACGATGAGTAGGGGTGCGACCGTGGGGATCGAAAATTTCCACACAAACGGTCAAGGAATCCCCCGCTACGGTAGAATCAAAGACGATCGCCAAACGATTCGTATCCCCAGCGCTAATGCGAAAAACTTGATAATCCCTGGGAGATCGAATCACGGGTAACATACAATAATCGCTGGTCAGTTGGCTATTCATCGCTAATTTCGATCAAACTGTGGATGATTCTAAGACTAGCAAAAATTTTCAACTTCGCTCGATTGCGTCCACCACTTTACTCACATCTACGATCGCAGCCACATCATGGACGCGCAGGATATCGGCCCCCTTAGCGATCGCTATAGCACAGGCCGCCGCCGTTCCGAAAACTCGTTCTTTTGGGTCATCTTTGCCTGTAATCTCACCAATAAAGCGTTTTCTCGACAATCCAATCAAAATAGGTAAATCTAAATCCCGAAATTGCTTTAATTCTCGCAATAACTCAAGATTTTGTGTCCCAGTTTTGGCGAAACCAATCCCCGGATCGATGATAATATTTTCCCTAGCAATACCCCACTGTAAAGCTTCCTTAACACGATTCTGTAAAAATTCTTTAATTTCCTTGACTAAATCATCATAATGTGTTAGAGATTGCATGGTTTGCGGATTGCCCCGCAGGTGCATGAGGATGATGGGAACGGCCAATTTAGCCACCGTCGGCAATAATAGGCGATCGAAGGTTCCCCCGGAAATATCATTGATCAAATCGGCCCCGGCGGCGATACCTTGGGCTGCTACAATCGCCCTAGTGGTATCGAGAGAGATAGGAATAGAACTTTGTTGTCGAATAGCGGTGATTACGGGGATAACTCGCGATAATTCTGCTTCTAGGCTAATTTCTTGCGCTCCCGGACGGGTGGATTGACCACCGATATCGATTATATCAGCCCCAGCCTCGATCATTTTCATCGCCTGTAGCAGGGCATTTTCAACATTGTCAAATTCTCCCCCATCACTAAAACTATCGGGAGTAACGTTCAAAACACCCATGATATAGGTGCGTTTTCCCCAAGCAAAAATATGTTCACGAATTACCGTTAAATCAGACATAATACTAAATCCTGCTGAAAAAGTAGATGAATTATGAATTATGAAGTGGGGAGAATAAATCAAAATAATCTCCTGATAACTGATAACTGATTACTGATAACTGATAACTGATTACTGATTACTGACGGTGATAGTTAATTTTTAAGTAGAGAAGAATCTTTTAATTCAAAATAAGCTTGTACTTCTTCTTTCCAGAGTTGATATTTTTCTTGAATTAGTTGATATTGACTGGCAAAATCGAGGTTAAAATCAACGAGATTGCTATCGATATCGGATTGGACTAATTCCCTTTCGATTAGGGTTTCTCGGATAAATTTTAAACATTCTTGTCTCAAAGTTTCCGCTTGATCGATAATTAGCTGGACTTGATTAATTGCTCGATCATACAATGGAGTTTGTGAATGAAAAATTTCGGAAGATGCGGCCAGATTTCGCAGTCTATGTAATTGATTTTTCTTTTCTACTAAACTGGCAATTTTGGGGTTAATTTCAAAAAGCAAGGTTTTCACCAGAGGAGCCAAGCGGCGAGTGTTAATATAATCGTAGTTATTAAGATCTGATTTAATCAGGTGTACCTGTTGTAAATCGACGGTAATATCGTGGAATTGGATCTCGGTTTCGGTGATGGTGGGATGAATTGTTTTAACTTTCCACGTGGTAACAGAAGTCAACTGCTGGCGATCAATATTAACCATTTGCTGCTCCATTTTCAGCACATCGAGGGGAATGCTATAAAGTTTTTTCTCAGGGATATAGATAACATCGCTACCGAGAATGCGATCGATTTTAGGACGACGATATAAATAATGATACAGGAATCGATAAAAGCTTTTACTACCTTGAAATATCTGGAGAAATAACCAAATTTTCCAGCTAAATAACCCGCTAAGAAAGCGTCCGAATAGATGGGAATTCGAGGAGGAGTTATTCATGAAATTCCGTTATCAGTTATCGGTGAGGAATCGGAGGTTTGGTTCTTTTCAGCGATCGGTAAATAGTAAAGAGTAATCAGGGATAAAGATAACTAACTAATTAACTTAAAACTTACATCTGATAACTGATAACTGATAACTGATAACTGATAACTGATTAAGGACGTTCTCCGGGTAGATTTTTTGAAGATGTTGGTTTCGATCTTACCTGTTGACGACCGTTGCGGATAACTTGTAACATTTGCCCTAATTGTCGATCGAGATCTTCTAAAACCGCTTCAGCATAGTCGTCAGCGCCTTTTTGAATTTCATGACATTCAGCTTGGGTTTTTTGTCGTAACTGTTGTACTTCCTGCAAGGTGCTGTGACGCATCTGTTCGATTTCATCGAGGGTTTGTTGTTGCAAGGATTCGCATTCCTGTTGAACCCGTTGACGAATTTGGGCCGCTTGCCGTTCTGCTTGTTGAATAATACCGGACTCGTCGAGAATTTGGGCGGCTCTTTGTTGAGCGGAACGCAGGACTTGTTGAGCGTATTCCTCTGCTTTAGTGATAATTTCCTGTTCTTCCTGCAAAATTGCTAAAGCTTTCTGTACTGCCGGTGGCACGGTTTCATAGATAAGATCGATTTGTTCGGCTATCTGTCCCTCATCGATCATTGTCCAACGGGTGAGGGGGATATGGAAACTATCAAAAATCATCTCTTGCAGACGCGCCAAATCCTGATAGATATCGAAATCGACGGGTGGACTGGGAACCCCACTATTAGAAGTGTTAGGTACTGCTTTTCTGGGATCATTAGGTTCTCGGCGCGCCATAGGTTCAGATCGTCCTCATTACTGTATTTTAGTATGTTAACTGTAGTATGAGTAAATATCCCTAGAAACGTTTTCCGGGACTAGATGACTGACGGAGCCACCGAATTGAGCGATTTCTTTAACCACGCTACTACTTAAAAAACTATATTCTTTAGTGGTGGCCAAAAAAACCGTTTCGATTCCTTCCCAGAGAGTTTTATTGGTATGTGCCATTTGCAGTTCTTTTTCAAAGTCTGAGAGAACCCGCAACCCCCGCAACAGCACCTTAGCACCTTTCAATCTGGCATATTCAACCGTTAATCCTGAAAAACTGTCTATCTCAACGTTTTTCAGGTGTTTTGTACAGTAGCTGATCTGTTCTATGCGTTGTTCGACGGTAAACAGGGGGTTTTTATGGGGATTGCAGAGAACTGCCACGATTACTCGCTCGAATAGTGGCACACTGCGTTCGATAATATCTAAATGACCGAGTGTAACTGGATCGAAGCTGCCGGGGTAGATGGCGATCATTTCTCAACCTGCACACCTCGCCAAAAAGCGATATATCCTTTAATATTTTGGGCTTTTGGCTTAGGATCGGGATAATACCAAGCGGCATCTTTATTGTCTTGTCCATCTACCCTGAGAGTATAATAACTAGCCTCTCCTTTCCAAGAACAAATGGTATGGGTGTTACTGGGTTGGAAATATTCAGCTTTGATGGTATCGGGGGGAAAATAGTAGTTTCCCTCGACAATTTCGCAGTTATCGCTTTCCGCTACCACTGCACCATTCCAAATCGCCTTTGCCATGACACTAACTCCTAGTTCTGTTTCAAAATCATCTTACAACAGAGTTTGTAAATGTTGAACCAGTTGGTTAACCTGCACCACTCCCTCGATTCGATCGATCGGTTGACCATTTTTAAAGACTACTAAAGTCGGTAAAGCTTGAATACCGTACTTAGTGGCTAAATTGGGATATTTGTCTGTATCAATTTTGACAATTTGTAGGCGATTTTTGAAATACATTCCCGTTTGTTCTAGAATCGGAGCCATCATTTGACAAGGACCACACCAAGTGGCATAGAAATCCACTAACACGGGAAGATTAGTGGTTTGCAACAGTTCCTCAAAACTGGAAAACTCTTTTTTGACTGCCATAAATTGTCACCTCGCCAGAAAAATAGCCTTTTTCCTACTATAGCTTTTCTAGATGTTCCTTAGACCTCCTGCAAAAGTAAGTTCTCGAGGTGCTAAGTAGTTGGACAAAAGTAAAGTTAACTGTGGGGTAAGGAGTCAGAAGTCAGGAGTCAGGAGTCAGTAAGAATTGCGGCAATTTACATTTCTTAAGATAGACAACAGAATTTATGTCCGACTACCTATCGGCTCAAAATATCTTAAAAGTCAGATAAATTTGCGATAATTTTCGGTTTTATGGCTAGGATAGTTGTCTCTTGTCTTTTTTATCCTCATCTCCCTGCTCATCGCTCCCTGCTCCCATCTCCTATCTCCTGTCTCGGAGTCTCCTGTCTCCTCACCTAACGGAAGATTTTTGATTTCTCCAGAGTGGTCATCGATCGCCGGGAAAATGCTAAGTTAGGTAAAGACTCGACAGCCAAATCTCCATGAACATCCTAACCAAGCTGCTTTTTCCCGAAACTAAAACCCCAGAGCAAGTAGGTTCACCGCGAGTACAGAAAAGCCGCCGGGGAATCGAAACCAAATCCGCCGCAGAAATCGTTATTATGCGACAAGCGGGTAAAATTGCCGCCACAGTCCTCAAGGAAATTGCCGAGATCGCTCAACCCGGGATGACGACGGCGGATCTGGATGCTCATGCGGAAAAACGTATCCGCGCAATGGGTGCTACTCCCAGTTTTAAAGGTTATTATGGCTTTCCTGCCTCGATTTGTGCCTCCGTCGATAACGAAGTCGTTCACGGTATCCCTAGCCCGAAAAAACGCCTCAAAGCCGGTTCTGTGTTAAAGGTAGATACGGGGGCCTACTACCAAGGTTATCATGGGGATTCCTGTATCACGATCGCGATCGGTTCCGTCTCTCCCAAAGCCGCAAAATTAATCCGTGTGGCGGAAGAAGCTTTATATAAAGGCATAAATCAGGTAAAAGCTGGCAATTATCTGCTCGATATCGCAGGAGCGATCGAAGATCACGTTCAAGCTAACGGTTTCCAGGTGGTAGAAGATTTTACCGGCCATGGAGTCGGCAGAAATCTCCACGAAGAACCTTCGGTATTTAATTTTCGCACTAATCAGTTACCCAATGTCAAACTCCGCGCCGGGATGACTCTGGCAATTGAACCAATTGTCAATGCGGGATCTAAACATACCAGAACTTTGCGCGATCGTTGGACGGTGGTGACGATGGATAATGCTTTCTCCGCTCAATTTGAGCATACTGTCTTAGTAACCGCCACAGGTTACGAAATCTTAACCGATCGCAATAACCTATAAAATTGTCTATAGATTTTTTTGCTCCGGAATCTTAATTGAAAATTTATTTAGTGGCAGGATTTAGTCAAAATGTTTAAAAATATCGTTGTTGCCTTGGATTGTGGGGAATCATCCGATCGAGTCCTTCATGCTTTGAATTCCCTCTCGCTAACGGCAAATTCTTACATCATCATCACCCATATTCTCAGTAAGGAGGGAGATGAATCGGCAGTGGATCGCCCTCATCCCTCCCGTGAGATCATTGAAGATCAATTGCGCTGCTATCAATCCCAAATTGCTACCCCTAGTGAAATCGAGGTCATCTTTGGCGATCCAGCGGAGGAAATTATTCGTTTAGCTAATATCTATCAAGCTGATCTGATCGTGATCGGCAGCCGGGGATTAACGGGAGTTCAACGGGTGATCGAAGATTCTGTTAGTAGTCTCGTGGTGGCAGAAGCTACCTGTTCCGTATTGGTGGTGAAAGCATAGCAGCCAGCATTCAGCTAGAAAAGGTACTCTGGCAAGAAAGAGTGCCTAAGTAGGGTTGGCTGAATAAATCTAAAAACCTTGTTAGATAAGGCTTTTAGACTTTTTTGACCTCAAAAAGTGCTGACCATTGGAGTGATCGGGGGTAAAATTCCTGGACTTTTTCCCTGAAAATTAGGTAACTGACTACCTCAAAATCGGTAAAACCCCACACCCCACACCCCACACCCCACACCCTGTCCCCACGAAAAACTTTTTGCCGCAAACCCTAAGTAGTCTTGAGCAGCACTGCTGACTAAAATTTGCAAATCTTATTTTTCCCCGATGTTTTCCCCCATACATTCCCCAGTATTTCCCCACTCACTCCCCAGTTTTCCACAGTTTACCCAGACTTTTCCACAGGCAACAGCGATATAATCGGCACTTGCTTCCAGAAAAAATTAATCTTGATTGTCAAAATCCCCATCGATAGATACTGAGTTAATGTTAAGTTAAGTAAATAAAATCTGGCTCTAACCCTTATTCCCTCGTAAATATTAAGTTTTTCTAAAGCATTCCTTTACATCTGGTAATATTGCAACTCCCTCCAACTTGGCTCACAATAGTCCTTACTGTCCACTGCACCAGTCAGGGATTTCCCCACTTCCGATCAGAGGTAAACGATATGAATACATCAGTCAGTATCTTGGCAGAAATCCCCGAAATTCTCCACCAATCCCTACAACAATACCTAGAAACTCACCCCGGTTGGGATCAAGATGGTGTGTTTACGGCGGCTCTATCATTTTTTCTGCTTAATTGTCAATCCCCCGAAAGGATGAATTTTGAGGAACAAAATAGCTGTGCCAAGGTTTATCTAGAAACTTTGTTCCAGCGCTCGGAGTGCTAATTCGGTGATAATAAGAGTCGGGTCCTGGTTAAAAACCCGATTTTCCCCTATGAATTCCGATAAAACCCCTAATTTAATTATTCCTCAGCTAATTATCGGTTTGGGTAATCCCGAACCCAAATATGATCGCACCCGTCATAATATCGGTTTTGAAGCTGTGGACTCATTAGCGCGGGATTGGGGGTTATCTTGGCAGGAAAACAAGCGATTTCAAGGTTTTATCGCCGAGGGTGACGGTCCTTTCCCAGGCAAAATTCGTCTCTTGAAACCCCAAACCTATATGAATCGCTCCGGGCAATCGGTGCGATCGGTGCTGGACTGGTATAAACTAGCTCCAGAGTCGATTTTAGTCATTTACGATGATATGGATCTGCCCCTAGGCCGGTTGAGAATCCGTCTATCGGGATCGGCGGGCGGACACAACGGTATTAAATCAATGATTGCCCACGTTGGCACGGAAAACTTCGCTCGTTTACGCATAGGAATCGGTAAATCAAGCGAAAAAGCGACTATTTCCCACGTTTTAGGTCGATTCACCCCCCAAGAAAACGAAGTGATCTTGAAAGTGTTAGACTTGTCCAGAAAAGCGATCGAACTTGGTCTCAAACAGGGGTTACAAAAGTCAATGAGTCTCTACAATAATCAAAGTGTAGAGATTGGCTCTAATCTATGCTGATAGCAAATAAGCCTGATTTTAGTAATGGTTATAATCGCCATTTTCGTCTATGCTCCTACAGAACCCTTGCTTAAATTTTGATCGCCCTTTGCTAGATTAGGTCAATTTTTATCCTCGATATTAGTAGTTTAAGTATGATTAATCGCCAAAGTTTGCGGAGATTCGTCCACAGGTTTAATCTCATTTTATTGATAATCGCTACAGTTTTTTGTCTTTGGAGTAATCCCGCTTTTGCCCATCGTCCCCATGATGTGATTAGTCAAGTGGAAGTTTCTCCCGATTTCCAGACAGATAATACGGTATATATATTAGTGCGAAATAACTTTTATAAGTCTAGGGATGGAGGTAGCAGCTGGACAAGATTAATTCAAGGTTTAGATTATAGGGGGGAATTAAGTTCCCTATCCCTATCTCCCCTCAATAAAAATATTCTCTATTTAGCTTCAAGATCCGATGGTATTTATAAAAGTGAAGATGCGGGGGAATCTTGGCAGAAAGTTAATCAGGGTTTAGAAACTAACTTTATTAACTTCGTAGAAATTGCCCCTTCCGATCCCAATATAGCAGCAGCAGTGGGATTAGAAAAAGGAGTTTATTTAACCGAAGATGGTGGTAAAAATTGGTCAAATATTTTCCCCACCACGGCACTGATAACCTCTCTAGCTATTACTCCCAGCAATCCTGATCGCATTTTTTTCGGGGATGAACAGGGTAAATTATACACTTCCTCCGATGGGGGAAAAACTTGGCAGAATCTCCCCTTACCTGCTAATATGGGGGCAGTAGATACAATTGCTTTTTCTCCTAATTTAGACAGGGATAAAACCTTTTTTGTCGGCACAAAAGAAGCGGGTATTTTTAAAACCGTTGATGATGGTAAAACCTTCCAAGCTGTTAACGAAGGAATTAAGGATAAAATCATCGAAGACATCGTTATTTCTCCCGACTATGCTCAAAACTCCACTCTTTATGCCATTACTTGGTATGACGGAATGTATGTTTCTCAGGATGGGGGCAAAAGTTGGAAAAAAATGAGCGAGGGTTTAACCAAAGATAAACAGGCTGATGATTATAAAGTTCCCCATTTTATGGATTTAAAAATAGTTCAAGATACGATGTTTTTGGGGGGATTTAATGGCTTATTTAACACCACAGATAGCGGCAAACAATGGCAGGAAATAGAAACGTTACACCGGGGAACAGTTATCGCCATGGCGGTTTCTCCTAATTATGCCGAGGATGGCACTGTCGTCATGGCTAATTATGTAGGCAATATCTTCATCAGTCGGGATAAAGGGGAAACTTGGACACCAATTAATCGCGGTTTAGAGGTTTATCGACTTGGTAAAGATCCCGAAGAATCAGGACAAGATCCCCGGCGTTTCTTTGACATTGCCTTTTCTCCTAACTATGGAGAAGATAGAACTATTTTTGCGGGGTTTTTACGCAATAAATTTGCCAAATCCGATAACAGTGGTGATTTCTGGAAAATTATCGAAATCGATCAGAAAGTCCGCGGTCCGAGGATAGTTCCTTCCCCAGATTTTGCCAAGGATAAAACTCTTTTTCTCACCAATCAGGAGGGCAGAATATTTCGTTCTACCGATGGAGGAAATACGGTTAAAAATATTAGTGAAGTGGGCAGAATTTTCGGTAATTATGCCCCTGCTATGGTAGCTTCCCCCGATTTTGCTAAGGATAAAACTTTGTTTGTCACGGGAAAAGAGGGTATTTATCAAAGTGTTGATGGTGGACTAACTTGGAAAAATGTCAGCCAAGGAACACCTCTATCAAAAACCCCTAATGTACAGTTGGCAATGTCTCCCAATTATCCCAGCGATGGAACTATTTTTGCTGGGACAGTTTCTGGTTTGTTTGTCAGCAAAGATGGGGCTAAAAGTTGGACAAAATTAGAGAAACCGGGGTTTAATCCCAATACTTCGGTAGAAACCATTGCTATCTCTCCTGATTATGCTAATGATCGCACGGTAATGGTTAGTTTACAGGGAGATGGTTTGTTTAAATCTACCGATGGTGGGGAAACTTTTAGATCAATTGGTGATCCTAAAATACCCCTAGTGAAAATTCATAGTATCCCTTCCTCTGGTATCTCCGTCCAGTTTTCTCCTAATTATGCTCAAGATAAAACTTTATTCGGTTTTGGTGGCGCTAAAACTACAGTTTTTCGTTCCACCGATGGGGGAGAAACTTGGACAAGTGTAACTATTCCTCCTCACGAGGAAGAAGATACACCCCGCTATAAAATCGGTGAGTTTTTCTCTAGTCCCCTTGGCGCAATCTTGCGCTTAGTTATACCGATTCTCCTAGCAATCGTCGCTTATTTTCTGGTGGGTTTCCTGAAACTGGAGAAAATTATTAATCTTCCTAAATCCTTCTTCCGCATGACAGGAGCATTGATGATTTTTCTGTTTGTTTTCTTCGTTATCATTACCCAAGTTTAGGAGAAATTTTGACCGGCGGGGCTTGACAAATCCCGCCGCTTGCCATATACTTATAAGTATAATGGGAATCCGTGCCTGCCTGCGACCTCTGATTTTTGTGGCAGTTATCCCTTGAGAGAATTAACCATCGGCAACGTAGGGATTGACCATCTTAGCGGGGTCAACAATGCGATCAAAATCCTCTTCCTCGATGTATCCTAGTTGCAAGGCTGCCACTTTCAGGGTTAAATCCTTTTCTAGGGCATAATGAGCGACGTAGGCAGCCTTTTGGTAGCCAATCACGGGACTTAAAGCAGTCACCAGCATCAAGGATTGATTTAAAAAAGTCTCAATTTGTTTTTGATTAGCAGTCATCCCCTTAACCAAAAACTGACAGAAATTAGCGCAACCATCCGTGAGCAAACGGATAGACTGCATGAGATTATGAATCAACAGCGGTTTATAAACATTCATCTCCAGATGTCCCCCAGCGCCTCCCATCGTCACCGCTAAATCATTAGCCATCACCTGCACTGCTATCATCGATAAAGCTTCGCATTGGGTGGGATTAACTTTCCCCGGCATAATTGAAGAACCCGGTTCATTTTCCGGCAGCTGTAATTCTCCGATTCCACAACGGGGACCACAGCTAAGTAAACGGATATCATTAGCAATTTTATAGAGGGAACTAGCGATAGTTTTCAGTCCCCCGCTCAAGAAAACTAGAGCATCGTGGGAACCTTGCACGGTAAACTTATTAGGAGCGGTAATAAAGGGTAATTTAGTCAGATTAGCGATTTCGGCAGCCACATCTCGATCAAAATCTGGGGGAGCATTAATTCCCGTACCCACTGCTGTTCCTCCCAAGGATAAACGATAGACTTTTTCTAGACATTTTTCTAGCCAATCGCTGCCATCATCTAATAAACCCACATAACCGGAGAATTCTTGTCCGAGGGTTAAAGGGGTGGCATCCTGTAGGTGAGTGCGACCAATTTTAACTATATTTGCCCATAATTGCGCCTTTTCATCGAGACTATTCCGTAATAGTTGCAGACTGGGAATTAATTTTTCCTTGACTGCCAAGGCAACGGCAATATACATGGCCGAGGGAAAGGAATCATTAGTCGATTGGGACATATTAACATGATCGTTAGGATCCACGGGCGTTTTGCTACCCAGAGGATTCCCCGTCAGTTGACTGCAACGATTGGAGATGACTTCGTTGATGTTCATGTTAAACTGGGTGCCACTTCCCGTCATCCAAACGTAGAGGGGAAAGTTATCTGCGTGTTGTCCGGCTAAAATTTCATCGCAGACTTGACAGATAAGGTTTTTTCTCTCCTGACTGAGACGATTTTTTTGCTGATTGACAATTGCACAGGCTTTTTTGAGAATGGCATAGGACGCGATCATCTCCCGGGGCATGAGATTATCACCGATACTAAAGTATTGTAGGGATCTTTGGGTCTGCGCTCCCCAAAGTTTATCGGCAGGTACGGGGATTTCTCCCATGCTGTCTTTCTCGATGCGAAATTCTGTCATCTTTGATTAGGGTTTGCGGCAAAAAGTTTGTTGGTGGGGTTAGGAGTCAGTATTCAGGAGTCTCCGAGTCAGAATCCGGCCGCCGGTCTTCGGTAGGGGAAGTCAGAATAACCTCGCACTCTGGGAAGCGGAACCCTTTGCAATCGAGGAGCGAAAGTGCAAGGGGTTTGAGTACCTCGGATCGATTTCTCAACATTTGTTTATTGCACTTTTTTCTGAAAAAGTAGTAAAGCCTTTTTCTAGCAAGGCTTCCACTGACGTTCAGCAAACCCTAGTTACTTCTGAGGTCAGGAAAAGATGGTCGTTATCTGGCCTGAAAAGAGAGGGTCTCCAGGACGACACGGATTCCCACTATAAGAAAACTATAAGTCAAGTCTGGCTGGTTTGTCAAGCCCTATGGGGACTTTTTCTGTCGGCATTTTTATCCAGGAGGTTGACAAGAATAACTGGCAGGGTGCTGCAGTGATTATGAGACAAAAACTGTTATATTTTAGGGAAGATAATCAGTAAAAAAGACGGGATTGGAGACTATGGACACAGCGATCGCATTAAGTTGGACATTGGGAATTATCTTAGGGTTGATGACCCTTTTGTTTATCTTACGGATCGTGCTGACTTGGAATCCACAGGTAGATTTAAATAGCTTCCCCTTTAATATTATTGCCTGGCCTACAGAACCTTTTTTAATCCCCGTGCGTAAACTCATACCCCCCTTGGGAGGAGTTGACATTTCTCCGATTATTTGGGTGGGAATTTGTACGCTGCTGCGGGAAATTCTTCTCGGTCAACAGGGTTTAATTACCATGGCCTTAAAATAATTAGACCTCTTGGATATTGGGTGAAAAAGGTTGACAATGCCCCCAGAACAGTTAAGCTTATTTTAATCTCTGTAATTGCGTTTATGGCTCATTTAAGTTATGAAAAACTCAATTTAACCACAAAAATCGCCTATGGTGCTGGCGATTTGGGACCAGCTATCACTGCCAATATCTCAGTATTTTACCTGCTATTTTTCCTCACTGATGTGGCAGGATTATCGGCAGGATTAGCCGGTAGTGTGCTGATGGTGGTGAGAATTTTCGACGCTATTAACGATCCGATCATTGGTATGTGGAGCGATCGAACTCGTACTATCTGGGGTCGTCGCTTACCATGGATGTTATTGGGGTCGATTCCCTTCGGAATTAGCTATTTTTTACTGTGGTTAATCCCGACCAATAACCAATTATGGTTATTTTTATATTATATTTTTATCGGCATTATTTTTAATTTAACCTACACGGTAGTCAATCTTCCCTACCAGGCTCTCACCCCTGAATTAACTTATGATTATAATGAGAGAACCCGCTTAAATAGTTTTCGTTTTGCCTTTTCGATCGGGGGTAGCATTCTCTCATTAATTCTCTATATTCTCGTCTCATCGTCCTATGCCAATGATCTCCATAAAGCTTTTTTATTGTTAGGTGTAGTTTGTGCTTTAATCTCAATTATAGCAGTTATTTGGTGCGCTTTAGTTTTACAAGAACGAGGAGCAAAAGCGATTCTCAATCCCGCTCAGAAAAAAGTTTTGGCAATTGCTTTTATAGTTATCGGTGCGCTTTCCTTGGTCTATGGAGTAGGAAAAATGGGGGGAAATCCCAGAGACTTTATCGCTATTTCCACAATTTTATTAGGAATAGAAGGGATAGTTTCTGGTTTAACTATTTACTATGGTAAAACTGAAAATCATCTCAGGGATGGTGCGGCAATTAAACAGAGAGAAGCTGCTGATAATACCGAAACTATTCCCCTGAAAGAACAATTAAAAATAGTTTTTGGTAATCGTCCCTTTTTATACGTTATTGGCATCTATCTTTGTGCTTGGTTAGGAGTACAATTAACCGCCTCGATTTTGGTTTACTATGTCGTCAGCTACATGAGACTATCGGAAGCAGAATCGGGTTTAGTCGCTTTAGCAGTACAGGGGACAGCTTTAGTGATGTTATTTTTTTGGCAAGCAGTTAGTCAAAAATTAGACAAAAAGATAGTCTATTTTTTAGGGATGATATTCTGGATTATTGCCCAAATTGGTTTATTTTTGCTCCAACCGGGAGAAATAACTTTAATGTATATTTTGGCAGTTTTGGCGGGATTTGGCGTATCTGTGGCCTATTTAATTCCTTGGTCAATGGTTCCTGATGTGATTGAATTAGACGAATTAGAAACAGGAAAACGTCGAGAAGGTATTTTTTATGCTTTTATGGTACTTTTGCAAAAAATTGGTTTAGCTTTGGGGTTATTTATTGTCGGTATTGCTCTAGAAACATCGGGGTTTAAACCGAGAATACCAGGAGAAGCAATTCCCCTGCAGCCGGATAGTGCTTTAATAGCAATTCGCCTAGCAATTGCGCCTTTACCGGCATTTTTTCTGATCATTAGTTTAATTCTTGCCTATTTTTATCCAATTACTCGCCAAGTTCACGCCGAAATTTTAGACCAATTAGCAGCAAGAAGACCAGAGGAAAAGTAAACATCAATTGTCGGCCGTCAGGAGACAGGAAATTATTTTTTTATTCCCGAACTTCCTGTCCAAAAAAATCAGCAAACCCTTACCCTAAAGCATTTGTATTGACTTTTGAACTACTGATTACTGGGTACAATCGACCCGGCAGCATAATGTCTTCAATGAGTATAATGTTATCGATAGCTAAATTGTACAAAAAATGAAATCCTATCCAGTAGAGTTCCGTCAGAAAATCCTAGACTGTTATTATAACGAACCCATCTCTCAAAGACAATTAGCGAAAAGATTCTGTGTAACCTTAAGTTTCGTACAAAAGCTTTTGAAGCAATCTCGAGAAACGGGAGATATTCGACCGAAGACTTATCGATGTGGCCGTCATTTAAAACTTACGCCAGAACAGATGATCGCCCTCGGTGATTTGATTGAGGAAAATAATGACGCAACTCTAGCCGAACTATCGAAACTATTCCTAGAAAGAACCGGTATATTGTTAAGTGTGACCACAGTGGCAAGAATAGCCGAACGCTTGAGAATCACCCGCAAAAAAAACTCTACACCCGACCGAAAAAGAGATAGAAAGAGTACAAAAACTTAGACAAGAATACAAAGGATAAAATTCGGGATATATAAGATTAAACCCTAATCTAGTTATGACCAAAATCCAAGCTCGATCGCTTAAAGTAACTAGAGCGCACGAGACTAGACCTCTTAAAAAAAACCAAAATTTTGCAACTATTACGGAGATTACTAATTATGACCACAAACAATGCCGAGAATAACTCAATCTATCCCGTGCGTTGGCAAGATAACAAAGTCTGGCTGATCGATCAAACCCGTTTACCCATGGAGTATGGGGAAGTTGAGATCACCAGCAGTGAAGCCATGGCCCGGGCGATCGAAACGATGATTGTGCGCGGCGCTCCGGCGATCGGGGTAGCGGCTGCCTATGGTATGGTTTTAGGAGCGCAGGAAATTAAAACCAACCAGAAAGAGCAGTTTCTGGCTGATTTAACTAGAATAGCCGATCGATTAGCGCAAACCCGGCCCACGGCGGTGAATTTATTCTGGGCGATCGAGCGAATGTTAAAAGTGGCCAGGGAAAGTGGCCCAGAAGTGGCAATAATTACCAAAAATCTCCTGGAAACTGCCCACAATATCCAAAAAGAAGACGTGGAAACCTGTCGGGCGATCGGTCATCATGGTTTATTGGCGCTGCCGGAGCAACCGGAAAAACTGACAATTTTAACCCACTGTAATACTGGGTCCCTAGCCACGGCCAGTTATGGCACTGCTTTAGGGGTAATTCGTTCCGCTTGGACGGCGGGTAGATTAATACAAGTGTATGCAGATGAAACCCGGCCAAGGTTGCAAGGAGCAAAATTAACCGCCTGGGAATGTGCGCGGGAGGGAATTCCCGTCACCGTGATCACCGATAGCATGGCGGCCCACTGTATGCAGCAAAAACTGATCGATGCGGTGATCGTTGGGGCTGATCGCATTGCGGCCAATGGGGACACGGCCAACAAAATCGGCACCTATTCCCTCGCGGTGGTGGCGAAAGCTCATAATCTGCCTTTTTATGTGGCTGCCCCCCTATCGACGGTGGATTTTTCCCTTAAGGATGGTACGGGGATACCGATCGAACAGCGCGATAGTGCCGAAATTTATCAGGTGGGGACGACAACCCTTTGCCCTAGAAATGTTAATTTTTATAACCCCGCTTTTGATGTTACTCCCGCCGCTTTCATCACCGCTATCATTACCGAAAAAGGAGCGGTAACGCCGGCTGAATTAATTTTTTTACAGGAATCCTAGGGGGTGAGCTTTTTCCCCACTAACACCATTTTTATTGGCGTTGTCAGATCAGAATAGGAAAGATGCAATGCAATCCTTACTATCAAAGTAATTTCAGTTCAGGTGCTGATTCGGATCATCTTTCAATTTGACAACGCCTTTTTATTTGTTTATATCGATTGGCACAGTGGGGAAAAATTCCGCCTCAATCCAATTGGAGGTGACGGCCAAGGGGAAAATGGGTAAGATCACTATTGACAAATAAACTAAAATGGCGTATGAGGATAACATCAAAGAAGACAATGATTAGGATTTGCTTTTATCTATAGTTAAATGCTATTATTCAGCTTAATTAATCTTAGTTAATCCCCAAGTATATCTTTTTGTTTACTTAAAAGATTTGTGTTGAGATAGTCTAAAAAAATTAATTAAACCAGAGCTTGGTTTTATTCTCTTAAAACCCAAGCAGCTCGAAAATTTATTCCTGTTAAATCTTTACCTCATCGAGATTTACACGATGTTATAGTACAAGAGTAAAGACCAAGATCGGAGTAGTAAAGTCTAGATTTGGGTAGATTTGAGTAGATTTTAGGGGAGTTTAATTATATTTGTAATCGCCGCTTTGATTAAGTAAAAATAAAATTAACTGGAAACAGGTGATTGCCGAATGAAGATAAGAAAGTGGAATTCAATTCAAGGAAGGGAGTGAAGTCAATGTTTAGGAACGGCTCTAATAATCCAAAAGCCAAAATTATTGAATCATCGCCTAGTTCAGCACAACCGGGAAAAAATATGGATAAAGTGCGGGTTATCGTCATAGAGGATCACGATTTAACCCGCATGGGGTTAGTGGCGGCTCTCCAGCATCGAGAGGGTATTCAATTGGTGGGAGAAGCCATCAGTGGATTACAGGGACTGAAACTGCTAGAGGAGACTAAACCCGATGTAGCGATCATCGATATAGCTTTGCCCATGATCGATGGGATTGAGTTAATGCGACGCTTCCAACAAAATTGCGGCGAAGACAGCTTGGCTACGAAGATCCTCATGCTAACCATGTACAACACCCAAGAACAGGTTTTAGCGGCTTTTAGTGCTGGGGCTGATTCCTACTGTATGAAGGATATTAGCATTGATAAGTTAATCGAGGTGATTTATTCCACCCACGAAGGCAATCCTTGGATCGATCCCGTGATCGTCGGCGTTATTCGGCAACAAGTGCGCCAAAATTTTGCCACCGGTAGCCGCACCGACGGCAAAACAGTGATAATTCAAGGCGTTGACCCAGAACATCGCCAATTGCTGGAAAATGTGCCCCTAACAGAACGAGAGCTAGAAATTCTCGCTCTGATTGTCGGGGGTTTTAGTAATGCTCAGATTGGCAACCGACTCTATATCACTATCGGCACGGTGAAAACCCATGTCCGCAATATCTTAAATAAACTCTCTGTGGATGATCGCACTCAAGCGGCAGTGTTGGCCCTGCGATCGGGATTAGTGGACTAAAAAAACCGGCATCCTCTAGGGTTAGGATGCCGGTTCGGTCAAAACTAGAAACTAGACTTGGGCTACCACTTTTGCTTCAGCCGCCATTAGTTTTTCGTAGGTTTCACGCATTTTGAGACCGACTAAGACTTGGAATAAACCCGTACCATTGGTAGAACCGGGATAATCTTTGTGTTTGAGCAATAATTCCGTCATTTCACCGTAGTATTTAGTGCCGGTTTTGCTCAAATGGCTTTCGATGTAGATCATTTCTTCGAGGTTATCGAATTGACCATCTAGTTCCAGAATCGACACTTCATTCCCCAAGAAGCCATCTGGACCGTAGTAGAGTTTAATACCGGGATAAGTGCAGGTCAATTTACGACCACAGGGCCGCCAATCGATGGTGGAACCTTCATCAAACAGATAAGCGGGTTCAAAGTTTTCCACCCCTTCTTTCTGGATTAAACGAACCCGCAGTAATTTACTTTCGTGATCTTCAAGTAATTTGGTGGGCAGCACTTGAATCACCACGTCAGCGTACTGTCTTTGGGGATCGATATAGGCACTGAAATCTGGTTTTCTAGAATTAATGGCCGCCATCACATCATCATAGGTGTGACCGCGCTCGGCCATATCCCGTTGAATTTTCCAGTTAACTTTGACTTCATCGCTAATATCGAGATAAACGCTGAAATCTAATAGAGACCGGACTCGTTCATCATATAAGGGGTGTAGTCCCTCGATCACGATTACCTTATTCGGTTCGATGATTTCGGGGGGATCGATCATCCCCGTTTCATGATTATAAATAGGTTTATTAATGGCTTGACCTCCCTTAAGAGCTTTAATCTGCTCATACATCAGGTCAAAGTTATTCGCTTTCGGATTGAGTGCGGTGACACCCACCTCTTTTCTCTGTTTGCGATCGAGGCAATGGTAGTCATCTAAACAGATCACTGTCATAAACTCGGCCCCGAATAAATCGGTCAAACGACGTAAAAAAGTAGATTTCCCACAACCGGAGTCCCCAGCTACACCGATTAGAACCACGCGCTCTGGCTTATTGGCCATAGTTTCCCTCTAAATACACAACTAATTGTTAACCCTATAGTATGTAATTAAACCAGACTCTGGATCGAGCAGTACCCCGCCGCCACAAATTTCTGCTGCTGACAGGTTCGGCAAGAGCCTCACGCTAGAATGAGTAGGTATTTGATACTAGATAATCTGTTCAGATCATACCGGAATCAGTGACCAAAATCAGTTATCACTGATTACTGAGAGGGTGCGGTGGGTGTGGAGAAATGTCGTCATTTCCTCCACTGCTAGAGGGGAACTGATGCGATTGCCTTGCATTCTCTCACAACCTAATTCTTGCAGGATTTCTAATTGTTGTTGGGTTTCTACTCCCTTGGCGATCGCTATTAAGTTAAAACTTTTCGCTACCGCCAGCAATGACGAGATAAAACGGGTATCTTGGGGAGTATCAGTCAGTTGTTTTGTTAAAGATTGCTCTATTTTCAGTTTTTTCACGGGAAATTGACCGAGATAGGCGATCGAAGCGTAACCGCTGCCAAAATCATCGAGGGTAATACTAATACCCAATTTCTGCAAATCCCCAAGAATTCGACCGGTTTCGCGGCTATTTTCCAGTAAACTTGTCTCAGTTATTTCTACCTCCAGAAAGAAAGGCCCGATTTGGGTTTCAGTCAAGACTTCTTTGAGGTTGGTGAGCAACTGGGGATCACGCAATTGGTGTGGGGACAAATTGATCGAGATGGGAGTGTATAATAATCCCCGCTGCTGCCATATTTGTGCCTGTTGACAGGCATTTTTTAGTACCCAACGATTAAGCTCAAGGATTAAGTCGCTTTCTTCGACTAAGGGTAAAAAACGATTAGGGGGAATTAATCCGAATTGAGGGTGTAACCAGCACAATAATGCCTCCAATCCTTCCACTTGCCCCTTAATGATATTAACTTGCGGTTGATAGTAAAGAGCTAATTCATTATTTTTCATTGCCTGATAGAGAAAATATTCAACTTTAGAACTACGAGTATTTTTGGGGTGAACATTAACCGACTCTATCTGGGAGTTATCATTTATATTATTCTTAACTGCTACTAAATTTTCCTCCAGTTTCTGTAATATTACTTTCCTGTCTGTGCCGTCGGGGGGATAGATAACTGAACCTAAACTTAATCGCACGACTAGGGAGTGATTTTCGATTTCATTATTACTTTCTAGGGTTTTAATAATTCTTTGACCAACCTTTTCTAGATCATTAGCATCATTAATTTGTGACAGCAGGATAATAAATTCGTACCCTCTCCAATGGGCGACTATATCCTCTGATCGCAAACTTTTTCTTAAACGTTCAATTAAGATTTTTAATAGTTTATCCCCCAGTCGATAACCTAGTTGATTGTTGACATTTCTTAGCTGCCCTACATCCAATAATAATAGCCCGATCAGTTGATTATTTTTCTGGGCATTATTAATAGCACTTGAGAGGTGTTCATTAAAGAGGGAACGGTTAGGTAAATCCTTGAGAACAACCGAAGAATATTCCTCTTGAATCTTGCTATTAAAACTTATGATTTGCGATGGAGCTTGACGGAGAATTAAGGTACTTTTTGCATGGGGTTCATTATGGCTAGAATTGGTTTCATTTTCCGTAGTTTTCCCTTGTAACTGTTCTATATTTTCAACTGATTCTCGCTCTATTTTTGCTTGACTAGCTATTAAATGAAAACTGGCATTTATATCACAGCCAAAGTTAATTAAATCACCATCTTTTAATTCATGAATTAAGCATTTAGACCCATTGACGTAAATGCCATTATGACTTTTATTTCCCTCTAAATCACCATCAAGAATCCAATAGGAAAATTTTTGGCGATCAATACTCTTTTTAATTAAAGTCGCATGATAGCGAGACGCGTGTTTAGAGCGAAGAACAATTTGATTATCAGACTTACGACCCAGAGAATATTTCATGTCCTCTAGTGTAATTGTTCTTCTACCTTGAGGATCTTCCACAATCAGGAGATAACGGGAATTGGATGAACCATTAATCATTTTTTCAGCACCTCGACAAAAGTGAAAATATAAGTTAATTTATTCTCTCAAAAGCTACGGCTTATTCGTCTTTAAGTTAATTTATTTTCTCAATAAAGTGTTGGGGGTAATTCGGAACAGTTACTTAACAGCAATTGTGTCACATCTTCGGGGTTCAAAGTCCGAGTCAACCAAAATCATTGTACTTCTTCACAGTGGAGACGTGGGCAAGTGTCCAACTGTTGTAAACTTTCTCCCCCAACGGCAATAACTCGTAAATTCAAATTCTGCTCTAGGCTGATCATAGTCGATAACATGGCTAAATGCTTGGTTTTTGATGGTAAAGATTGGATAAAGGTTTGATCGATCGATCTTCAAACTGTCGAAGGTGTATTTATAAATATAACTTAATCAGGAATAGCCGGCATCAAAATTATCTAAAACTAACTGCATCCCTAATTCCCGCAAGTCCCTTAAAGCTGAGTTGGCAAAGCTCTCATCCTGCATGATGCAGTTTTCATTAATTTAGACCTGCTGCATCTCACATTTGCAGAAATACCGACTATCAGCAATAAACCAATACAAATGTACGGGCAACCGTCTATAAGCATACCACTTGCAAAGCTAATGCTTTCTGAACTTTGGGAGAGGTGCTTCTTCCACGGACATCTAAAACCACACACGCGGGTTGCGAATTCCTGTCCTCCCTAACGGGTTTCGGGGAGTAGAAACCCTCAAGGTCCCAGATTGAGTGATAAAATCAGAAATAAAGCCCGATTTTAGCAGAGATTTTCCCTTTAAAAATCTCAACTTAGTAAATTTACAAAAATGAGATGTACCACCGAGGAGTTCTCCCTATGGATAGCAACCGATTAATCGAAGAATTAAAAAATCCCGACTTTTATCCTCATTCTGTCAAAATTCCCGTTGAAATTATCCAAACCCATGCTTCAATTATCTTCTTGACAGGAGATTATGCCTATAAAGTCAAGAAACCAGTTAATTATAATTTTTTGAATTTCTCCACTTTAGAAAAGAGAAAATATTATCTAGAACAGGAACTAGAGTTAAATAAAAAAGTTGCCGCCAATATCTATCTGGAAGTTTTGTCAATTAATGAGGAACAGGGTAGCATAAGTTTAAATGGAGAAGGAAAAGTGGTAGAATATATTTTAAAAATGAATCAGTTTCCCCAAGAATGTTTACTGAGTAAAATTTTTGAACGGGGAGAACTAACGGAAAAAGCGATCAAGTCTTTGGCTGAAAAAGTGGCACAATTTCATCGGCAAGCTGTGAGTAATTCCTATATTACTCAGTTTGGTAATTTGGAAATTGTTAAACAAGCTTTTGATGAAAACTACCAACAAACCGAGAAATATATTAATTTTGTCCAAACCCAAAAACAATACGATGAAACAAAAGCTTATACAGATAAATTTTTCGCAGAACACCGAGATTGGTTAGAGGAAAGACAAATAAAAGGGATGATTCGCGAATGTCATGGAGACCTACATTTAAATAATATCTGTCAGTGGCAGGGAGAAATACAATTATTTGATCGCATAGAATTTAATGAATCTTTTCGCTTCGTTGATGTCATGTATGATCTTGCTTTTACAGCCATGGATTTAACCGCTAGGGGGAGAGAAGATTTCGCTAATTTATTTGTCAATACTTATTTAGAACAAACCGCTGACTGGGAGGGTTTAAAAGTCTTGCCTCTCTACCTGACTAGACAAGCGTATGTGAGGGCAAAAGTCAATAGTTTTCTGCTTGATGGTGACACTTTTTCTGAGAAAATTAAAGCAGATGCACAGGATTATTATCAATTAGCTTGGCAGTACACACAACCGCAGAAACCGAGATTAATTCTGATGTCGGGATTTTCTGCATCGGGTAAGAGTACCATAGGGAAAGTAATTGCTAAAAATCTTAATGCTATTCAGATTCGTTCCGATGCAGTTCGCAAACATTTGGCTGGAATTGACTTAAATCAAACAGGAAGTCTAGATATATATAGTCTCGAAATGAGTCAAAAAACCTTCGCTAGACTAGCGGAATTAGCCCGAATTTTAATAACTTTAGGTTATCCAGTTATTCTCGATGCGCGCTACGATAAATATGCTTGGCGAGAACCCTTATTAACCTATGCCCAAAATTTAAAGATTCCTTTTCATATCGTCCATTGTCACGCACCTATAGAAGTTTTAAAACAACGGATTGCCGCTAGAAAAGGCGATATTTCTGACGCTACTATCGAGGTGTTAAATGCCCAAATTGAGAAAACAGAACCTTTTAATGAAAAGGAACAACCCTATCTAATTTCCCTAGACACTACTAATCCCGATTGGCCAGAATTTTTAGAGAGTCAATTAGGTAAATAGGTTGATATGAATCAATGATATAAAGTAGCAAAAAGGAGAAGCGATTATGAAAACTGTAGTGTTAAATCTAGAGACAGTTAATCTGACCGATGAACAATTTTATCATCTCTGTCAGGCTAATCAAACATGGAATTTAGAACGTAATCAAAAAGGAGAATTATTAATTATGCCTCCCGTGGGTGGAAATACTGGTAAACAAGAAGCTAATTTGATTGTTAAAGTGGGGGTATGGAACGAGCAAACTCAACTTGGTGAGGTGTTTAGTTCTTCGACAATTTTTCGTTTACCAAAGGGAGGATATCGTTCTCCTGATGTTGCTTGGATAAAACGGGAAAGATGGGAAGCTTTGAGCGCAGAAGAGCGAGAAAAGTTCCCACCTTTATGTCCAGATTTTGTGATTGAATTACGTTCTCGTAGCGATTCCTTAACCTCTTTACGCGAAAAGATGCGCGAATATTTAGCCAGTGGTTTACGTTTGGGTTGGTTGATTAATCCTCAACAGCAGCAGGTGGAAATCTACCGACTAAATAGCGGTGTGGAAATTATTAATTTGCCTGCGATTTTATCCGGGGAAGATGTCTTACCTGGGTTTGTTTTGAATTTAACTTAGCAAGGATGACAGGGAATAACAAAGGGAATGACACCGAATCAGGATATCTTTGTCAAAACATTTCCAGAAAAGCGATCGATTGTCAGATTGAAGGTGTATAATCTCTTAAAGGCCAGCATCAAGCTACAAAGTTCTCAATATCGCCCAAAAAAAACATCAGGATTTCAGGAACAGATGCCCTAGCTACTTCTTCAAAGAAAGAGGAAACTCTCAGCCACAACATTGATATTTGTCAATAATGTCCCCTAAAATTTTCAATCATCACTTTACTCCTCTTAAATCCCTCTCTCTGGGATTATTTATCCTACAAGCTTTCACTCCCCTCACCCTAGCAGCCCCCCCGCGAGAACCGGATCAAACCGTCGGCTGTGATATTCTGGTGGTGGGTGGTGGTTTAGCCGGTGCCGGTGCGGCCTACGAAGCGTTATTATTAGGAAAAACCGTCTGTTTAACCGAGATTACCGACTGGGTGGGGGGACAGATATCTTCTCAGGGAACCTCCGCATTAGATGAAAGACGGACACAAAGAGAAAAATTATTTTTCCCGAAAGGTTATCTAGAATTTAGGGAAAGAATTAGAAAGCATTACGGGAAACGCAACCCCGGAGAATGTTGGGTAAGCGGGTCTTGTTTTTTGCCTTTTGATGGACATAAATTATTATTTCAACAGTTAGAAGACGCTGCCAAAAAAGGCAAAGGAACCCTGAAATGGTTTCCCTCCACGGTAGTCAAAGAATTAAATACTGAAACTTTACCCAATCGCGGCACTGGTCAACAGATTACCAGTGTAATTGCCATTCAACATAGTCCCGCAAAAGGTACTCCTCCCCTAAATACCGAGTTTTTATCGCAAAAAATGGCGGATATCTATCGCTACGAAAATTCTCCCCGTTTTGATAAAAAAATCCTCCGTTTTGTCTCCAAATCCCCCCAACCGAATCAATTAGCAGATTGGTATGTGATTGAAGCGACCGAAACTGGAGAAATCATCGGATTATCAGATATTCCCTACCGTTTAGGGGTCGATAAGCGCAGTTATCTCGAACCTTCTTCCTCTAGCGTCACTGGCGACCCCTACTGTACCCAAGGCTTTACCTATACCTTCGCCATGGAGGAAACAGAAAAACCACAAACCCACGAGAAACCCGTTTATTATGAACGCTATGCCCCCTATTTTAGCTATGAATTGCCGCGATTAGCCGATTTTGACCTAGTTTTCACCTATCGTCGTATCTGGAGTCCACAACTGGGTAAAGAGAAAACCTTTGGGGGAATTACTTTTACCGAACCCGTCCCGGGGGATATTTCCATGCAGAATTGGACCTGGGGAAATGATTACCGTCCGGGGACTGCTAAGGATAACTTTATCTACACCCGTGAACAGTTGCAAGAGTTAGGACAGTTATCTCCGGGGGGATGGATGGGAGGATTACGCACCGAAACCCTCGCGAGGGGCGAAGAACACGCCATTTCCTACTATTATTGGTTAGTAGAAGGAACCACCGATTCCCAGTTAGGGGACGGGGTAAAAATTCCCCATTTGAATAACCGTTATCTCTCCGGTTTTGATTCTCCCATGGGAACTGCCCACGGTTTGTCAAAATATCCCTATATTCGGGAAGCAAGACGGATTATCGGTCGTCCTTCCCTGACTTTCCCCGCTGGTTTTACCGTCACAGAAATCGATATTTCCCGACAAAATTTTCAAAGCGATTTCTATCGTCAAAATCTTTCTCCGGCAGAATATCGGCGCTTAATTGCCACCTTGGCAGGATTAGAGGGATTTTCCGTACTTGATGGCACATTATCCCCCGATCAGGCCGTTAAACGCAAGCGCTCTACCATTTACCCCGATTCCGTCGGTATCGGTCACTATGCGATTGATTTTCATCCCTGCATGACGGAACATCCCCCCGAAAAACCGGGTAATACAGAAAAAGCAGGAGAAAGACAGGGACAGGGCCAAGCTTATCCTTTTGAGATACCTTTAAGGGCTATAATTCCCCAAAAAATCGATAATTTACTGATAGCGGGTAAAAGTATCGCTCTCAGTCATATTGCTGCGGCCGCCTATCGTGTCCATTCCTTCGAGTGGTCCTCTGGGGTAGCTGCTGGCATCACGGCAGTGTATGCTTTAGATAATAATGTACTGCCCTATCAATTAGTAGAAAGTGATTTTCTCATCGGGAATAAACAACTGCGAGAATTACGGCAAAAAATCGACGCTAGTGGTAATCCAACCGTGTTCCCCGATGCCTCAATTTTCCGGTCGATGGATAATTGGTATTAATTAGGGTTTACTGAAAAAGCTTTTTCAGCAGACCCTAGGTACTGCTCATCTATGTCTCTCAGATTGCCAGATTTCGTCCGCCACCTAAACGGTTACGACTGTTTTGGGTTAAGAATACTATTGATAATCAGAGCGTTTTTGGGAAGATAAGGAGGATCAATCATTTCACGATGAATACCAGTGGCATAATGATTGATTCTTTCCCCTTTTGTTGCTTGTGTCCAATCATCTTGAGCTTCATAGTTTCCCTCAGCACGAATCAAATGAATAGTCCCTTGAATTTGTACATTTTTTAAATCAGAATTCCAAAGAAAATTAAAGTATTCCCACACTTGATTATAAGTGCGATTGCGGAGTTTTTGATTCTCTAAAAAGTAACCTCTTAATTCCTGACGTTTGGGATTTAATAAGAAAGCATCAACCCCTTCTTGAATCTCTGACATATCAGCTTTTTTAGCCTCACGTCCTCCTCTGTAAGTATCCAGTAAAATGACATCAGAAACAACTCTCCCTCGACTTTCTAATTGTTGAGCCATTAACATCGCTAAAAATCCGCCGGCGGAATGTCCCATTAATTTTATATCTTGATTCTGAGCCAAATCCTCAATTAATTCAGCGTATTTTTCTAACATTAATTCATCGCTAATATACCGGAAAGTATAGAGAGCATAATCCGTTATATACTCCGCTAAATTGGCATAAGCAGCAGCGAAACCAAGGGCGGGAGGAAATAAAAAGACGGCTTTTTTTTGCTCCTTATTAAACACCACATAAGGACGTTCTTTCGGTTGAATATTCATCTCCTGAGCATAGATAATATAATCGCTTAATTCGGCTACTGTTGGCTTTTCATAAATCATTGATAAAGGAATTTCTATGGCCATTTTTTCATAAATTAAAGCCATAAGATTCATAGCTTGTAAGGAATGACCACCCAACTCAAAGAAGTTATCATTAACCCCTATCTTGCCAGCTTGTAGAAGTTGTTGCCAAAGGCTTACTAAGATAGTTTCCGTTGAATTGCGGGGGGCTAAATAGGGTGATTCAACCAGAGAAGTCTCATCCGGTATAGGCAATTTATGAATGTCTATTTTCCCATTAGGATTTAAGGGAAAATCCGACAACATGACAAAGGCAGAAGGGATCATGTAAACGGGTAATTTATGCTGTAAGAAACGACGCAAATCCTGGGAAGTTAATAAAGTATCTTTTCTGATTACATAAGCAACTAACCGTTGATTATATAAGGTATCTTCCCGCATAATCACAACAGTTTGTTCAACGTTGGGATGAGTTTCTAAAACCGTCTGAATTTCTCCTAATTCAATGCGTAAACCTCTCAGCTTGACTTGATTATCAATCCGCCCTAAATATTCAATATTGCCCTCAGGAAGATAGCGAGCTAAATCCCCGGTTTTATATAATTTCCCCTGAGCAAAAGGATGAGGAATAAATTTTTCAGCCGTTAATTCAGGTTGGTTGAGGTATCCACGCGCTAAACCCATTCCACCAATATGTAATTCTCCAGCAACACCAATAGGAACCGGTTGGAGATAACTGTCGAGGATATAAACTTGGGCATTAGCAATGGGACGTCCAATAGGAATTAACTGGGAATTTGGCTGACAGCACCAGACAGTAGCATCAACGGCGGCTTCTGTTGGTCCATAAGCGTTATATAATTCACAGTTTAACTGCTGAAAAAATCGTTGATTGAGTTCATAAGATAAGGCTTCTCCCCCGGCAATTACGCGTTTTAAACAGTGGCAATCTTTGCTCTTGGGATGTTGCAGAAAAACTCGCAATATTGAGGGAACACAAGTGAAATAAGTTACTTGTTCTTGCACAATTAAATCTATTAAATAATCTATATCTTTATACCCGTCAGGTTTAGCCACGACTAGGGTAGCACCAGATGTTAAAGATGAGAAAACTTCCCAAACTGAAACATCAAAACTAAAGGGAGTAATTTGGAGAATGCGCTCTTCAGAGTTAAGATTATAATTATCAATATTGTATTTTAGAGTATTGCAAATTCCTCTATGAATATTCATCACACCTTTAGGTTTTCCTGTTGAACCAGAAGTGTATATAACATAAGCTAAATTTTCTGGTTTAACTGGAGAGGTCAAATTCTCTTGACTATAATTAGCTATCCTTGACCAATCTGTATCTAAACACAGTATTTCGGCTTGATTTTCTGGCAGAAATTGGACTAAAGATTGTTGAGTTAACAACAGAGAGATAGCCGAATCAGATATCATATAATCCAAGCGCTCAGGGGGATAATTAGGATCCAAAGGAACATAAGCTCCCCCAGCTTTCATAATTCCCAATATTCCGATGATCATCTCAAAAGAACGCTCAATAAAAATCCCCACTAAAACTTCTGAAGTTACGCCTTTTTCTTGTAAATAGTGACCGACTTGATTAGCTCGACTATTTAACTCTCGATAGGTCAATTTTTTGCCCTCAAAAATAAGAGCTATTGCCTCGGGATTATCTCTAACTCTTTCTTCAAATAACTGGTGCAAACACTGTTGAGGATAAGCAACTTCGGTTTGATTCCACTCTATTAGTAATTGATGCTGTTCTTCAGGGGTTAATAAATTAATCTCAGATAATTTACCATCGGGATTCTGAATTACACTTTTAATAATTTGTAAAAAGTGACCGTTCATTCTGGCGATGGTTTCAGGCAAAAATAAATCTGGCTCATATTCGATCACTAATGTAAGATTATGACTATCTTCAAAGAAGCTCCAAGTCATATCAAATTGAGCCATCCGTGGTTTTAAGAGATAAGGTTGATGTTCCAAACCTGGAATTTTTAAGACAGTTTTGCTTTCTTTACTCAGTAGAGAAAACATGACATCAAATAAGGGATTTCTGGACAAATCACGTTCTAAATTGAGAGCGGATACTAATTTATCAAAAGGATAATCACGATATTCATAAGCATCAAGACAGGTGTTAGTTACTTCCCCTAACACTTGCTTAAAAGTTACTCCCTCTGGTAATAAAGATCTCAAAGCCAAGGTGTTAACATAAAACCCGATTTGGTTTTCTAAATCAGGATGATTTCGTGCTGAAATAGGGATACCGACTACTAAATCACGCTGGCCGGTGTGGCGGTAGAGTAATATTTTAAAGAAGGTCAGTAGGGTAATAAATAGGGTCGTATTATTTTGAGTTGCAAAGGTTTGTAATTGTTGGCTAAGACTCTGACTAAATTGATAAGTGTGAGAAGCCGCTTGAGAAGATTTTACTTGAGGTCGAGGGAAGTCTATCGGTAAGTTTAAGATAGAGGGATGTTCGGAAAAAACCTCACACCAATACTCATGTTGTTCTCTAACTTCTTCACTTTCTAACCACTGATTTTGCCATGCCGCATAATCTTTATACTGTAGGGTAAGAGGGGATAATTCAGCTTTTTTTTGTTGAGTATAAGCAGAGTATAATGTAAAGAACTCTTGAAAGATAATATCAAGTGATTGTGCATCTCCAATAATATGATGGACAGTCAAACCAAAGATAAATTCTTCTGACTTAATCTGCACCAATAAGACCCGAATAAGGGGCAACTTTTCTAAACTAAAAGGTAAATTTGCCGACTCTTGAATTAAATCATCCGCCAAGAGTTCAGCATCTTTTTCTGCTCTTAAATCTTTAAAAATGATTAACTGTTCTGTGGGGATTTGCTCATGAATAACTTGCTTAATATTGCCCCCAACACTGGTAAAAGTGGTTCTGAGAATTTCATGACGGTTCACCAGTTCTTGAAAGGCTGCTGTTAATATAGAAACATCTAACTTGCCATTAATTCTCATGGCAAGCCTAATATTATAAGCACTAGAAGATTCGCTGATATGCTGCAAAATCCAAAGCCTTCTTTGACCGTGAGAGACTTGGTAATATTGTTGTTTTTCCAGTGGGTTAATTGAGTCAGATTGTGGTAAGTTGATCATCGTTTTTGTCGGGATTGAATTAATACAGCTTGTTCTTTTAAAGTATTATGGGTAAAAATTTCCCGTAATCGGAGAGAAACTCCAAATTGATTACGGATTTGTGACACTAAGCGCATCGCCTTCAGACTGTTTCCTCCTAGTTCAAAAAATGACTGATTACTGTTACCAACTTCTGCTTCTAATAACTCACCCCAAAGGGAAGCTAATAAAGCTTCTTGTGGATTAAAATCTGGGACTTGGTTAGTTGAGTCAGTAATATTTTCTTCGGGTTTTGGCAAAGCTAGATGATGAATTTTTCCATTGGGTAACAAGGGAAAAGCTTCTAACCGCATTAAAAAGCTAGGCTGCATATAAATCGGTAAGAGTTGCTTTAGTTTACCTCGAATATATTCCTGATGAACTGTATCCTCTGCTTGATAATAAGCAATTACGGTTACTAATTCCTCCTTTTTATTAGCCATAACTAAGGCTTTTTCTACTCCCTCAATCCCACTGAGGACATCTTCAATCTCTCCTAATTCAATCCGTACCCCATTTAATTTAATTTGGTTGTCACTGCGTCCTATTACTTCTAAAGTTAGATCAGGAAGCAGTCTGCCTAAGTCTCCAGTACGATAAACTATATCCCTCCCCCCATTCAAAGGATTAGGCACAAAAACTGAATGAGTTAAGCTTTCATCTTGATAATAACCTTTGGTTAAATAGGGGGATTTAACGAACACTTCTCCTACTTCTCCTATTGCCCTGGCGCGATTTCCATCAACCACTGCATAAGCGGCATCTGGCAAAGTTTGACCACCCGGAACCCGTTCATAGGGAATATTATTAGGGTTAGGAATTCGATAAAAATGCTTAACAAATGTAGTTTCACTTGCCCCATAAATATTCACAAATTCTGTCTGAGAGCCAAAAATTTGATGCCATTCAGCCAGTTCTTTCACAAATAAAGGCTCTCCTCCTAAGACAAAAATTCGCAAACTTTTCAGGAGATTATGTGCATTAACTAAACCACGCCCTATCTTTAAAAACAGACGCATTACCGAGGGGACAGTGTGTAGTAAATTGATTTCCCATTCTCCTATTCGCAGTAATAAAAGCTCTAAGTCTTCTCGCTCTGTACTCTCTGGAATATACAGAGTTCCCCCTGAGCATAAAGTCACACAGGTTTCCCTCAAATAAGCATCAAAATTAATTTGAGCAATTTGTAAACAGCGCCAATTCTCATTGATGTCAAATTCCCGTTTTTCCCAATTAATGAAATGACGTAAGCTGCCGTGACTGCCTAAGATTGCTTTAGGTTCACCGGTTGAGCCAGAAGTAAACATAATATAATTAGAATCATCAGCATCCGGCATAGCTAGAACGGGTTTCAGGTTGCTTAATTGGCAAGGAAACTCTTGATAATCCATGCCATTCCACTGATGATATTGCTGAATTTTATGAGCCTTAACCACTAAGATATGAGGCGGTTTTTCTAATGCGGATAGTTGGGGTTTAATCCCCTCTAAATTCTCAGCCGCAACTAAGATAATTTCGGGGCTAGTTTTAATCATCATGCGTTGCCGGCGCTCCTCTGGTTCATCTAAACGTAGAGGTAAATAGATTCCTCCGGCTTTAAATACTGCCAGCATAGCGATTAACTGACGATAATCTCCTTCTAGGAGAACACCACAAACCTTATCTTTTTCCACGCCTAATTCTTTTAAGGCATAAGCCCAAAAGTTAGTTAGTTCATGTAATTCTTGATAGCTAAATTTACCCCCTGGATAAATAATCGATGTTTTCTCCGGTTTGGCTGCAACTTGGTCAATAAAATCATGGATAATAGTACGGGTTTCTAAGCGAGGAATAGGATTGATAAAATTGGCAATAAAAGCGGTTTCTGCTGCCGATAACAAAGAAATGTCTTTGACGGGTTGGGCGGGGTTAGATAGCATTTCATTCAAGAGTTTATCGAAGTGAATGAGACATTTTTTCATCCTCTCCTCTTGGAATAAGTCGGTGTTATAAATTAGCTCTAATCTGAGTTTTTCCTGATCTTCACTAAACACAAAAGATAGATCAAACTTACTGGTCGGGGTCAGGGAATCTAGAGATTTTATTTGTATATTTTCCAAGCCTACAGGTTGATCAAAATTTTGCAGAAGGACTAATATATCAAACAAGGGAGTGCGGTTAATTTCTCTAGAAACAGCTAATTTTTCTACTAAAATATCAAAGGGATAATCGGAATGTTCTAAGGCTTCGGTAACGGTTTGACGAACCTTTGCGAGTAGATTTTTGTAGCCTTTTTCGGGTTCAATTTGGTCACGAATAACTAAGGTATTGAGAAATAAACCGATTAGAGATTGCAGTTGAGGATGGCTTCTGGTGGCGATTTCTGTACCAATAGTAATATCATGTTGACCACTGTAGCGATACAGTAATATTTTGACAGCCGCTACCAATGCCATGAATAGGGTGATTTCGTTTTCTTGACAAATTTTTCTTAATTTAGAAATCGTTTCTCGGTCAAATGTCCAGCTTAAATGAGAACCCTTAAACGTCTTTATTTGGGGACGTTTAAAGTCTGTCGGTAAGTGAACTCTGGTCAGTTGTCCATTGTCCAGTTTTTGCCGCCAGTAATCTAAGTTTTTGGGATTATCTTCGCTTCTTAAAAGATTATTTTGCCATCCTGCATAATCTTTATATTGTATCGGCAATGGCTCTATACTAGGCTGTAATCCTTTGGCTAAATCAGAGTAGTATTGTAAGCATTCTTTAGCTAACAAACTCATTGACCAACCATCACAGATAATATGATGAATTTCTAGCTCTAAAATATATTCATTCGGAGATAGTTTATAAATCTTAGAGCGCACCAGGGGACTTTTCTCTAAGTCAAACGGTTTTCTCTCTTTTGCAATCGTTTCTAGGATTTCTTCATCAGGTTTATTTGTCCAGTCTTTAAATTCCCAATCAAAAGGACTATTTTGCAGGATTTTCTGTTGTGGTTCACCGTTAATTAAAATGAAAGATGTCCGCAGGGATTCATGACGGGAAATCAATAATTGTATGGCTTTTTCAAAGACATCTGGGCTAAAATCTCCTGCTATTTTGAGAGTGGAAACAATATGATAAGCTACATTATTGAGATCCATCTGTTGCAAGACATAGAAACGTCTCTGAGCATGGGATGTTTCGTAGGTTTCTTGTGCAGATACAAGGGGAATAGTGGCTACCGTCAGAGGGGTAACAGTGCTTAATAATACTGCTTGTTCAGCAATGGTAGGATGAGCAAATACTTGTTTAATAGGCAAAGATTGACCTAACTTTTCCTGAATTTTACTCACTAGAGAAATAGCTTTTAAGCTATGTCCTCCTAACTCAAAGAAGTTGTCACTAACCCCTATTTTGGATACCTGAAGAACATCTTGCCAAATCTGAGCTAAGAGGCTTTCTTTTTCATTTCTTGGGGCTATATAAGCAGATTCAATAATTGATGTCTCATCGGGGATAGGTAATTTTTTCCTGTCTATCTTGCCATTGTTATTTAAGGGAAAATCCGACAACAGGACAAAGGCAGAAGGCACCATATAAGCGGGCAGTTGCTGCTGTAAGAAACGACGCAGATCCTGAGGAGTTAATAAAGAATTTTTTCTGATTACATAAGCAACTAACCGTTGATTATATAAGGTATCTTCCCGCATAATCACAACAGTTTGTTCAACGTTGGGATGAGTTTCTAAAACTGTCTGAATTTCTCCTAATTCAATGCGTAAACCTCTCAGCTTGACTTGATTATCAATCCGCCCTAAATATTCAATATTGCCGTCAGGAAGATAGCGAGCTAAATCTCCGGTTTTATATAATTTCCCCTGAGCAAAAGGATGAGGAATAAATTTTTCAGCCGTCAATTGGGGACGATTGAGATATCCACGCGCTAAACCCATTCCACCAATATGTAATTCTCCAGCAACACCAATAGGAACCGGTTGGAGATAACTGTCGAGAATGTAAATCTGGGCATTAGCAATGGGAGTTCCAATAGAAATTTGGGAATTTGGCTGACAGCACCAGATAGTAGTCTCAACCGCTACTTCTGTTGGTCCATAAGCGTTATATAATTCACAGTTTAACTGCTGAAAAAATCGTTGATTGAGTTCATAAGATAAGGCTTCTCCCCCGACAATTACTCGTTTTAAATAGTGGCAATATTTGCTCTTGGGATGTTGCAGAAAAACTCGCAATATTGAGGGAACACAAGTGAAATAAGTTACTTGTTCTTGCACAATTAAATCTATTAGATAATCTATATCTTTATACCCGTCAGGTTTAGCCACGACTAGAGAAGCACCAGATATTAAAGACGAAAAAATTTCCCAGACTGAACCATCAAAACTCAAGGAAATAATTTGGAGAATGCGGTCTTCAGAGGTAATATTATAATGACCAATAGTATATTTCAGAGTATTACAAATTCCTCTATGAATATTCATCACGCCTTTGGGTTTTCCCGTTGAACCTGATGTATAAATAACATAGGCTAAATTCTCAGGAGTCGTTAGATTGAAGGGATTTTCTGGACTATAGGTAGCTATCTTTTCCCAATCCCTATCTAAACACAGTAACTCGGCCCCAGTTTGGGGAAGAAAATCCCCTAAAGATTCCTGAGTTAACACCAAAGAAACCCCCGAATCTGAGAGGATATCCCCCAAGCGCTCGGTAGGATAATCCGGATCTAAAGGTACATAAGCTCCCCCGGCTTTTAATATCCCTAATAAACCGATGACCATCCCTAGGGAACGCTCCATAAAAATCCCGACCAAACTTTCTGGACCTACACCCTTATCTCGTAAACAGTGAGCTAACTGATTGCCCCGATTATTTAACTGTTGATAGGTTAATTTTTGGTCTTCAAAAATAACCGCTATTCCCTGCGGATTCTGTGCAGCTTGTTCTTCAAATAATTGATGTAAAGACTTATCTAAAAGATAATCTGCCTCGGTATTGTTCCACTCTACTAATAACTGATGTTGCTCTTGTGTTGTCAATATAGGTAATTGTGTTACCCGTTGCCGAGTATCAGTAACAATCCCTGTTAAAATAGTCTGTAAATGTGCTGCCATCCGTTCAATCGTATCCTGAGTAAAACGGCTAGTATCATAGACTAACTGAATCAGTAACTCTTGTCTAGGAATAGCAACCACCGTCAAAGGATAATTAGTTTCCTCAAAATTCTCCACATCCTTAACCCTTAAGGATTGACGAGAATCTCTCGATAACGCTTCTCTAGGATAATTCTCAAAAACGACCAAACTCTCAAACAGGGGAATCCCCGGTGGAATATCACTTAATCTCTGTATTTCAGCCAGAGAAACATAAGCATAATCCTGAATTTCTGCTTGCTTTTGCTGTAATTCCTGTAACCAAGATAGCAATAAATCTGATTCTCTGATGGAGACTCGCAGCGGCAATGTATTAATAAATAATCCTACCCTATGTTCTACCCCTGATAAATCATGGGGGCGACCAGAAACCGTAACCCCAAATAAAACTTCTGACTCCCCACTATAGCGACTGAGAAGAATCGCCCAAGCGGCCTGTACTAGAGTAGATAAGGTCAGATTATGCTTTTGCGCCAAAGATTGCAGGTCTTTGGAGTGAGAAGCCGATAAATGACAGTTATACTCTTTATAAGTTGGCTTACCTTCAGATTTCATTAACTGGAGTCTGTCCACCCTCAGGGGGGTGGGAGTCATAAACCCTTCAAGAGTTCGCTGCCAAAAACTCTCAGCAATAGATGGGTTTTGCTCCTGTAACCAAACAATATAATCTTGATAAGGACGCGGCAAAGGAAGATGATAACTTTTCCCTTGAATACCTGCCTCATAAAACCCTAAAACTTCTTGATAAATAATAGGCATACTCCAACCATCCAGAATAATATGATGATGATTGCAGAGGAATTTATAAGTTTGGTCCGATAGTTGAATTATCAAGCAGCGCATTAAAGGAGCAACTTTGAGTTCAAACCCTTGTTGACGCTCTGTTTGTAACAATAAATCTAAACGTTGTTGTTGTTCTGTGGGGGAAAGATTGCGCCAATCTTGATAATCCCAAGGCAAATCAACCTTTTTTCGCACAATTTGCAGAGGGTTTTCCCGTTTTTCCCAAAGAAATAGAGTCCTTAATACCGAGTGACGCTCTACAACCTTTTCCCACGCTTGCCTAAAAACTGTAAGGTTAATTTCTCCCTCCAGAGTAATTAGAGTTTGACTACAATAAATCCCTGAATCAGGAGTATAAAGACTATGAAAGAGCATCCCTTCTTGCATGGGGGAAAGAGGATAAATAGACTCCACATTTTTGGCGGGTTGATTTTTTGTGTCTGCCATGAAAGATTCTCCTTATTAGTCAATTTCTGCCAGAATATCGTCTAATTCCTGTTGATTCAAGTGCGCTACTGGAAAATCTGAGGGAGTGTAACCCCCAGCATCAGGAGATAAACAATGCTCAATCAATTTCAGCAAAGCTTCTTTATAGCTGCGCCCTAAATATTCTACCGTCGAACGTTCATAGATGAGATCGCTATAAGTCCAGTTTACTTGTAACTGTCCCTCGATAACTCTGGCCGTAATCTCTAATAAATGACTACGATGTCCCTTAAGACTGTGATTAGGCCCCTTAGACTCATCCGCTAATTTCCAATCCCCTTTTTGCAATTGTCCTTGCTCAAATTGACCTAAATAATTAAACAAAACTTCTCTGGCAGGAATTTCAGCTAATTGAGACTTAATATCAGCATCATCACTCAAATATCGCGAAATTCCATAGCCAATTCCCCTGTGAGGAATAGCTCGTAACTGTTCTTTAATAGATTTGAGCCGCTCACCGGGGTGATTTTCGGGGGGGAGTCGCAAAATAACCGGAAAAAGACTGGTAAACCAACCTACCGTCCTCGATAAGTCAACCTCACTGAACAAATCTTCTCGTCCGTGTCCTTCTAAATCAAGAGATATGGTCAAATTTTCTGTCCATTCTGTCAAAGTTTCTGCTAAAGCGGTTAACAAAACCTCATTAATTTGTGTGTTATAGGCAGCGGGGACTTTTTGCAAGAGGGTGCGGGTTTGTTCTTCATCTAGAGTCACCGTGACATCATTTGCCGTTGCTACTGTATTGTATTGTTTTCCAGCCTCGTTATCTACAGGTAAATTTCTCGCCTCCAACCAAGGTTGAGTTAACCAATAGTCTAATGGCTCTTTCGCTTTTTCCCCTTGTCCATAATCCCTCAAGAGAAGCGCCCAATCCTGAAAGGCTATGGTTTTTGGTGGAAGTTCTACATTCTCCCCCCTTTCTAGCTGTTGATAAGTCATCAATAAATCTTCTAACAAAATTCGCCAAGATACACCATCAACCCCCAAGTGATGAATAATAATCAGTAACCGACTGGGTTGATAGGGCGCCAATTCAAATAGTACCGCCTTGATTAATAGTCCAGTAGAGAGGTTTAAACTTGCCTGTTGAGTTGTTGCCATTGCTAAGAGAGTTTCCCTTTGCTGAGATTGAGGAATAGAAGACAAATCAATCACTTCAAAAGGTACTTCCTCCGGCATTCCTTCATTGACTTGTTGCCATTGTCCTTCCTCCACAGTAAACCGTAACCGCAAAGCGTCATGATGTTCAATTAATTTTCTCAGAGATTGAGCTAACAAATCAGCTTTCAGGTGATGGGGAACTTCTAAGAGGACAGACTGATTAAAGTGGTGCATTTCAGCGCGATTTTGCTCAAAAAACCACAGTTGAATGGGAGTGAGAGGCACAATACCCGTCACTAAACCCTGTTTAGCTAATTCGGCTGTGGAATAATCGGCAACTGTAGCCAGTTCAGCAAGAGTAGGATATTCAAATATCTGTTTAGGGGTAATCTTCAACCCGGCTTGACGAGCGCGAGCGACAACCTGAATACTGAGAATAGAATCGCCCCCAACTTCAAAAAAGCGGTCATAACGACTCACTTGTTTAATGCTGAGAACATCTTGCCAAATACTGGCCAAAATCTTTTCTTTCTGAGTATGCGGGGGGACAAAATCCTGCTCAGATGTCCAAGGTATCTCAGGGAGGGGTAATCTGGAACGGTCAATTTTTCCATTGGGAGTCAGAGGGAGAGTTTCTAAGGAGACAAAAAGAGCCGGAATCATATACTCTGGCAATTTCTGTCCCAAGAAACGACGCAAATCCTCAGTATTTATCGGGCTATTTTCTCCTACTAGATAAGCGACTAATCTCTTATTCCGATAGGAGTCTTCCCAAACCTTCACCACCTTTTGCTTAACTTGGGGATAAGTCCCTAGAGTTGCCTCAATTTCTCCTAATTCAATGCGGAAACCCCGCAATTTTACCTGATTATCACCCCGCCCCAAAAAATCAATATTTCCATCGGGTAAATATCGGGCTAAATCTCCTGTTTTATAGAGTTTGGCATTGGGTTCATTACTAAACGGATTGGAGATAAATTTCTCGGCGGTTAATTCAGGTTGATTCAGATAACATCGAGCTAACCCTTTACCCCCGATATATAAATCACCAATAGTTCCTAGAGGAACCGGTTGCTTAAAAGAGTCCAGAATATAAACTTGAGTATTGGCAATAGGCCGGCCGATACTCGGTTGTCCATGGTGTCCTTTAGGCACTAAGCTAAAAGTGGAATAAGTGGTATCTTCTGAAGGACCGTAGAGATTATAAACATTCTTAATGTTTTCCTGCTGGTAAAGCTTCTGTACCAATTGATTAGACAAAGCTTCTCCGGCGAGGTTTACCGTTTGCACAGTCTCAGGTATCGCCTCAATTGCCAGCAGTTGAGCGATCGCTGTAGGTACGGTATTAATTAATGTTACCTCTTTGGCTGCACTTAAACTAGGCAAATCTAGAACATTCTGGGCCAGAATAATCTTACCCCCCACAGCCAAGGGCAAAAATAGTTCAAATACTGACAAATCAAAACAAATAGAAGTAGCTCCCAAAACCCCCGCTAATTCCTCACTGCTAAAGACTTCCTTGGACCAATTCAGTAAGGTTGTGGTGCTGTGATGCTCAATGACAACCCCTTTTGGTTTCCCCGTTGAACCGGAGGTATAAATCACATAAGCGGTATTACTGGAACTTACGGGTAAAGAGAGGTTTTCGGGACTTTCTAGGGCTATATTTCTGGCTTCTGCCTCTAATATCACCAGATTCCCTGGATAATTCCCTAATTTCTCTACTAATTTTGCTTGTGTTAGCAACAAGGAAACTTGAGCATCTTCTAAGATAACATTGAGGCGTTCAGTTGGATAAGCTGGATCTAAAGGTACATAAGCTCCCCCTGCTTTGAGAATAGCTAATAACCCTATAACCATCTCAGGGGTCCGTTCTAGGCAAATTCCCACCAAAGACTCCGGTTTTAACCCTTTTTTGCCTAAATAATGCCCTAATTGATTCGCTTTTTCGTTTAATTGACGGTAGGTTAATTGTTCATTTTCTGTAATAATAGCGATCGCATCAGGACTGCGCTTAACTTGCTCCTCAAACAATTGATGAATACACCCATCCGGATAGTGAACCTCAGTATCATTCCATTCTTTCAATAATTGATGTTGTTCTTGCTCAGAAAGTAAACAACAAGTTTCATAACGTTCTAACCCTTCCGTTGCCATAGCGATGAGAGTTTTCTCGTAGTATCCTCCGATTAACTCCATCTGCTTTTCCCCTAGATAATTCCCATCATATTTAAGGGTAAGTTCTATTTGAGATGAAAGGGGATGAAGACTAAAATTAGCTAACAATGTAAAATTAGTTTGATTAAAAAACTTCCCTCCTAAGACTTCTAAATCTTTCACCCCGATGATACCTTGATAAACATGGAAATGAATAAAATTAAAAGCCGTATCAAACAAAGGTTGACCTGATTTTTGTAACTCAGCGAGGGGATATCTTCGCCAAGATAAGCATTCTCTTTCAACATCAAAAGCTTGCTTAACTAAATCGCTCCAAAGACCTCCAGATAACTCTAAACGTAGGGGCAAAGTATTCAAAAATAAACCTAATATCTTTTCCCCATCGGCTGCTTCTAACCGTCCATTAGAGACTAAACCCGTAACAATATCCCTCTGATTATTCAGTAAACTTAATACCCGAAAATGAGCCGCCAATAAAACACTTTTTAGGGGTACTCCCACTTGTTTACCGAGTTGTTTTAATCCCTGAGATACCTGACTAGATATAGGAACGAACCAATCCCAATCTTGATTAACTTGATTAGATTTAGACCACTGAGGAAGTTTAGTCAGCGTGACATCTCTGAGTTTTTCTTGCCAATAATTCTGGCATTCTGGCGATTGGACAGTTTTCTTTTCTAAGGCGACAAAATCCCTAAAACTGAGAGCGGGAGTTGGAGAGAGAGGGAGAACTTTTTTGTCGAGAAGGTAGAGATACTGCTGTAACAATTCTGTGAGCAACGAAGCCACACTCCACCCATCTAAAATAGAGTGATGAAAACTGAAAGTTAGGTTAAAGTTATCCTGACTGCGGCGATGGAGATGAAAGCGAAATAAAGGAGGACTATTCCAGTCAAAAGTGCGGATTTTTTCCCGCTCAATCCAATCATCAATAGCCGTATCTTGTTCAGAAGGAGATAAATGGGTTAGGTCATCTAATCCTAAAGGAACATCGATTTGTCGATGAACTAATTGTAGGGGTTCCTGATATTCAAAGAGTGCGAAACTGGTTCGTAATACTGGATGCCGCTGGACAATCTCCTGAATAGCACTATGTAAAGCTGGAAAACTAAAATCAGCACGAATATGATAGGTAAACACATCATGGTACACCGATAGATTCCCCTGATATTCACTATGAAATATCATCCCCAATTGTAGAGCAGTTAGAGGATAAGCATCCTCCACTTCCTCCAGTAAATTGAGGCGAACTTCTTGAGAAATTAAACTAAAAACTTCCGTTTTTTCAGTCCCTAAAGTATCAATTTCATAGCTAACGCAATTGGCCAATTCTTGAATGGTTTGATGTTGCAATAATTGGGGTAAGGAAAAATGAAAACCCATTTGTCGCGCCTTAGCGATCACTTGTATTGCCCGAATCGAATCCCCCCCAAGTTCAAAAAAATTATCGTGAATACCAACCTCTTCGATGCCCAAAACTTCAGCCCAAATCAGTGCTAAAATTTCCTCAAGAGGGGTACAAGGTGCTACAAAATTCTCCGAATTCCTTAAACTGTTATAGCTTGGAGAGGGTAGGGCGCGACGGTCAATTTTTCCACTATTTGTCAGAGGAATAGCATCCAATTGCACAAAGGCATGAGGTATCATGTATTCTGGGAGTTGGTTTTGCAGATAACTCCGCAGTTGGGGAATCAGTTTACTGTTTAACTTAGACCTTAAAGGGTGATTTGCATAAAGTTGCCATTCAGGTTTTGCGGTGTGGGTGGGGGTAAAAGCGATGTAATTTCTCTGGGAATTTTCCAGCGGGGCAAAAATCACATCGTAACGGTCCGGAGTATCCGACCAAGTTACCCAAACCGAAAGGGATAAATCCTCAGCTAAAGCCGAAAAATCTTCAGGTTCTACGGCATTTTCTGGTATAATGTCCGATTTAATGGCTTGAAATTCCTCGATTGTCCCAAAGTCTTGAGAGTTCCTCAACAATTCCACACTTTTTAAAGGTCTGAACAAGCGAGAATTAGGGACACCTATCACCCTTAACCCCTCAGATTTCCCCAGTTGATTTCTTGCCTCAGATAAAGTCAGCTGCTGTTCAGTCCAGTTTAATTCTGGAAAGTCGGTGCTAAAATCCAGAATCGTTTCAATCCGCAGAACAACATTATAACGGAATTGAGTTAATTCGTTGTGGTGTTGACCTCTCTCTAGATGAATCTCGACTTCAGTAATCTGAGGAAAATAGGACTGAATTGCTCTAAAAAAATCTGGGTCAATAAATAATTCATTTTCTTGCTCAATTTTTCTCTGTACTCGCTGTTTAAAATCCTTAATCGAATCTTCAGGGTTAGCCTTATAAAGTTCTACATCTGCGTGAAAAGCTTCCATGAGTTGCAAGTTTCGCACATCTCCAAGGAAAATACACCCCCCCGAAGTTAGTACCTTGATAGCTCCCTCTAAAACCCTCAGTAAGTAATCTATATGGGGGAAATACTGCACAACCGAGTTAAGGATAATTGTATCGAATCCTTCTGACTCCAAACCCTCAAAATTATCGGCTGTGCTATGCAATAGCCTGACTTGCTCTAGCTGAGGCCCTTCTTGATTAATTCGCTGAATATGGTCTAAGGCTACTGATGAAATATCGGTTCCCCAATAACACTGGCAATGGGGAGCAACTTGGAATAATATTAACCCGGTTCCACAACCTATTTCCAGAACTTTTTTCGGTTTTTGAGCGAGAATAACCTTAACTTTATCATCTAGCCATTCTCGCATCTGAGCAACCGGGATAGGTTCCCCCGTGTAACTACTATTCCAGCCAACAATATTAAATATCCCTTGAGAATCTGCCGATGTTTGCCTGTAAATTTGGTTATAGAGGCTTTGCCATTGCTCGATTTGCTCATCGAATAATTGCCCTTTTTCTGAAGTCGCCAAGAGTTCCCCCTCTTGAGACTGACCCACAACATAAGCAATTAGTGTTTTACTCCCTGTTTCTGTCTCCGATGCAATGACTACCGCTTGCTCAACTGCTGGATGTTGACTGAGTATAGTTTCAATTTCCCCAAGCTCAATCCGGAAACCTCGAATCTTAACTTGATGGTCAATACGCCCCAAAAATTCAATATTTCCATCGGGTAAATACCGGGCTAAATCTCCCGTTTTATATAATTTTGCCCTAATTTCTCCCCCTATTTCTCCTTCGACCTTAGCAAAAGGATTAGGGATAAATTTCTCGGCCGTCAATTCGGGACGATTGAGGTATCCACGAGCTAAACCTATGCCACCAATATGTAATTCTCCCACAATCCCTATAGGAACTGGTTGTAAATCCGGATTAAGAATATAAATCTGAGTATTGGCAATTGGTTGACCAATACTCACTAGAGCTTTTTGATTCTCCGGCAAACAGGGCCAGTAAGTCACATCAATCGCCGCCTCAGTCGGACCATAGAGGTTGTGAAGTTCACAGTCAAAATGCTCAAAAAAGCGTTGTGTTAACTCTAATGACAAAGCTTCTCCACTACAGAAAACCCGCTTGAGAGAACTACATCCTTTTAGCTCTGGTTCTTGCAGAAAAACTCGCAACATTGAGGGGACAAAATGAAGGGTAGTGATTTGCTGCTTTTGGATCAATTGTATTAAATAGGTACTATCTTTATGACCTTCGGGTTTTGCTACTACTAGGGTTGCACCCGCTAATAAAGGCCAAAAGAATTCCCACACTGAAACATCGAAACTAAAAGGGGTTTTTTGTAAAATGCCATCACTCTTAGTTAACTGATAAGTATCCTGCATCCACAACAAACGATTCCTAATCCCCTTATGATTATTCATTACGCCTTTAGGCTTACCTGTGGATCCCGAAGTATAAATAACATAGGCTAAATTTTCCCCCGTTACGCCACTGTCACAATTGTTCTGACTTTCTTGAGAAATTGCTGGCCAATCTGTATCCAAAGCAACAACAATTCCCCGGTATTCCCCCAACAATCCCCGCAGCGATTCCGCAGTAATGATCACTTTTACCCCAGTATCTTCTAATAGATAACTTAGGCGTTCTTGAGGATAATTAGGATCTAAGGGAACGTAAGCTCCTCCAGCCTTCAAAACAGCTAATAATCCTACTACCATTTCTAAGGAACGCTCTAGATAAATTCCTACTAATTCCTCTGGTTTTACTCCTAATTTTTGTAGGTAATGACCAAGTTGATTGGCTTTTTCATTTAATTCTTGATAAGTTAATTCTTGATTTTCAAAAATGACCGCCCCTCTCTCAGGGTAAAGTTTGGCTTGTTCTTCAAATAGCTGATGAATCCATTGCTTTTCAGGATATTGAATGGCCGTATCATTCCAATCTCTCAGCAATTGTTCTCGTTCTTCGGTCGTTAATATATCAATTTTTGACAAATCTATATCGGGATTACTTGTCACTGTTTCTAAGATTTCTAGGTAATGTCCTAGCATTCTCTTGACAAAATCTCTGGGAAATTTATCTTTAATAAAAGTGACAGAAATACCACTATCATCCGCTTCTATGGTAAAAACTAATTGAAACCGATTTAACGAAGAAATGTCCGCACACAGTCCTTCTTTAATCACAGCAACGTCAAAAATGTTCTCTAGATTTCCTCCTCTTGCTGCCAAGGTTTTGACCAGACTATCCAGCGCATAGTTTTGATGGCGGTATCCTTCTTGTAAATCTTTACGAATGATCCTTAGTAAATCTTTAAATGAACTAAAATTATGTTGATTGAATCGGCAGAATATCAGGCTATCTAATTTTTCTGTATTCAAAGCTGCTGTAGCCGTGGCAAACTCGACTTGAGCAGTGTATTTAAACATTAAAACTTGAACAACAGCCAGATGAAATGCTAAATTATTAACAGAATTATTTGCCGTTAAACTGTTAATTTTTTCCTGTAAATCTGTAGAGATGACCTCAAGAACGCTATCCTGCTCCCCGGTTTTATTCTGACTTACATTACCAAATAGAGTAGTTACTGGATCTATTTCTTGAAGTTGCCGAATTTGGTAATCTATTGAAACCAGATGTGCTTCCATTGCTGTTCTAACTTTTTCCCTAAATAGTGGTTGATGGCGGTATTCAGAGTCATGGGGTACAATGCTTTTTTCCCCGTTCCCAGTTCCCTTAAAGCGATAATTCCTGTCTCTGACGAGTGGGATTATTGCTATTTGAACTACAGGAAACCCGACTACGGCTAAGGTCAGGGTTTCTGTCGCTTCTCCAAAATTGTTCTGAGCCTCGACATTGTAGCATACTAACCGACATTCTGCACATCTCCATATACTTTTACATATTTTTACATTCCCTAGTATGTTTTGACAAAAAATCTTCACTGTAGAAACCACTGAACCCAATAAATTAGTAAAAATCATTAATTAAATATTAAGAAGTGCAGAAAGTGTGACATTTAAAGATAATCTTGCGCGAGACCAGAGGAGCAGAGCTTAGGATGCCACACCCCATAAACGTTTATTGCAGATGTCTATTGACAATTACTACCTTGATCAGGTACGATTAGCTGTCTGGTCGTAATAGCTGAAGGGGTGACAACGAGGTTGAAGTTTAAGTGAGGTGGGGGAAAAATTTCCTCACTGTGATCCATCAAATTAATCGACTTACTAGACAAAAACCAAATTCCCTCGTTATCTTTTGGCGAAAGTCTCAAGCTTTTTCCCTAAACCCGACACTCTACACCCTGTTTCACCTTCCATCTGCTTGTCACCCCGTCAGTCGCAATAATTATTCTTTTCCAAGTCGATTCTAACACTATGGACTTTCAAGATAAAAAGAACTTATCCGAAAACGACCAATCAATCCAAGCTAGAGTTTTTAAAGCTCTTAGTGAAGCTAAAGAAAAATTAAAAGCTTTCGAGTCTCAACAAAGGGAACCCTTAGCTATCGTGGGTTTAGGTTGTCGTTTTGGTCATAATATTGCGACACCTGAATCCTTCTGGTCTTTCCTGAAAGCGGGTAAAAATCACCTCAGAGCAATACCTAATGAGCGCTGGAACCAGCAGGATTTTTATGATTCAGATCGGAATAAAGTGGGTAAAATCTATGTTTCTCAGGGGGGGTTTCTCGATGATGTCTCCCAGTTTGATGCCCATTTTTTCGGAATTGCTCCCAAGGAAGCCGTCGCTATGGATCCTCAGCAAAGATTGCTTTTAGAGGTAGCCTATGAAGCTTTGGAAAATGCAGGAATGGCAACAACGACGGCTAGAAGGGGAAAAACAGGGGTTTTTATCGGGATTACTAACAATGACTATGCCCGTATTCTTACCTCAAATGAGGACTATAATGCCATCGGAGCCTATCATATTTCGGGCAATCATACTAACGCGGCAGCTGGGCGTATTTCTTACCTTTTAAATCTTAATGGTCCGAGTTTGGCAGTAGATACCGCTTGCTCTTCCTCCTTAGTCGCTGTTCATCTCGCTTGCCGTTCCTTACGTTCCCAAGAATGCAGACAAGCTTTAGTCGGAGGAGTGAACTTAGTTTTAACTCCAGAAGTGGTCATCGCCTTGTGCCGCAATCAGATGTTAGCCGCAGATGGCCAATGCAAAACCTTTGACGAAAGTGCCGATGGGTTTGGAATCGGCGAAGGTTGCGGAGTCATCGTCTTAAAAAGACTCAGTGACGCTCTTGAAGATGGTGATCACATTTGGGCTGTGATTCGAGGGACCGCAGTCAACAACGATGGAGCCAGTGGCGGCTTTACCGTTCCTAATGGGCCCGTACAGAGAGAATTAATCAAAGAAGCTCTAGCTGACGCTCGTTTAGATGCCGAGGCTATCGATTATGTTGAAGCTCACGGTACAGGAACATCTTTGGGAGATCCCATCGAAATTAAAGCCATAGCCGAGGCATTATGCGTCAATCGTCGCAAATCTAACCCTTTATTAGTCGGTTCTCTCAAAACTAATTTAGGTCATCTGGCGGCGGCGGCGGGAATTTCAGGATTAATTAAAACCGCACTATCGCTGCACTACCGTGAAATTCCGGCTCATCTAAACCTTAAAAAACCCAATCCTCATATTAATTGGGATGCCTTGCCGATTAGTATCGTTACGCAAAATTGTCCTTGGAATGTTAATAATGGCCAGCTCAAAGCGGCTGGAGTCAGTTCTTTTGGAGCATCAGGAACCAACGCTCATGTTATTTTAAGCGAACCACCTCAACCGCAACCCCAAAACCCAAAAATATCACCCATTCTCGTTACTTTCTCGGCTAAAGAACCCGAACGTTTACGTCTTTTTACGACTCAATTTGTCGATGAGCTTGAGCAGAAAACAGATCTCAACGTCAAGGACATTGCTCTATCTTTAAATACTGGTCGTTTTCCCCATAAACATCGTCTCGCTCTTTTAGTTTCTAATCAAGAGAATCTGCGTCAAGGAATTCAGGCTTTTCTCAATAGCAATGGGGATGAAAAGCAATTTCAAAATATTCAAAATAATAGCTTCGACATCATTTATGGAGAAGCGCAAAGCCATCCTAAAATTGCTTTTCTCTGCAATTACGAGGAAGAAATTAGTCCAGAAATCATTGAAAACCTGCTTAATAATGAGCCAGTATTTCATGAGGCTTTTAGGCAGTGCGAGCATCTGTTTAAAAAATATTTAGAATTTTCTCTTCAGGAATTATTGTCATCTAAAAAAGCCTTAGAGCCTCAGATTTCTTTGTCTGTACAACCGCTATTATTTGCCTATCAGTATGCTCTTTGTGAACTCTGGAAATCGTGGGGAATTTCTCCTTCTGCAATTTTAGGTTCTGGATTAGGGGAATATCTCGCCGCTCAACAATCGGGCGTTTTTTCCCTTGAAGATACCGTCAAGCTGGTGGCGAAACGCACCAGAATTAGCCCACAAAACCCCAACTCAGAAGACCTTTTATCCTTGCTCAAAAGCACCCCAGAAGTCGATTCTAACTCCCCCGATATTACCCTAATTTATCAGGGTGAAGTTGTGAAAAAATCTCTCAGAAATTTGGTGAATAGAGGGGAAAAGATTAGGCAGAAATCCGACGAAATCGCCCAAGGAATTTCTACTCTGCATCAAATGGGATATCAAATCTTCCTAGAAATGGGAATCGGTGCCAATCTCATTAATATAGGTCGTCAAAAGTTAAGGGTAAATTCAATTCTATGGTTATCTAGTTTAGGGAAAGATTGTCACAGTGACCAGCATGAGCAAAGGGTTCTAGGTCAACTCTATGTGAGAGGATTTAATATTAACTGGGAAGCCTTCCATCGCTCACATCCAGGGCAAAAAATTAGTTTACCTAATTCGCCTTTTATCCGCAAACGCTACTGGATAAATTCTGGCAATAAATCAGAGTCTTCTAGCTATAAAAACCCTAATTATTACTCTGGACATCCCTTACTGGGCGATCATTTTCCTTCTCCCTTAGCTCTCCGTCAATATCGAGGGAGCATTAGTCAGCATAAACCTACATTTTTAGGAGAACATCAGGTTTTTGATCAGGCCATATTGCCAGCATCTGCCTTGATAGAAATGGCTTTAGCTGCCGGGGAGAATCAAAGAGTTATTTTAGAAAATGTTGAATTTAAGAAGGCATTAATTTTAAAAGATACGGAAGACGCATTACAGTTAATCATTGAGCAAAAAAGCTTTAAAATTTACCATGAACTTGAGCCAAATTGGGAAATATTAGTTACTGGAAAAATTGAGGAATTGAAATCAACTAATTTAACCCATTGTCATCTAGAAGAAATCGCCAAAAATTGTCCTGAAGAAGTCGATATCAACTCCTTTTATGAAACTTATCAAAAATCAGGGATAAATTACGGGAGTAACTTTCGGCTCATTCATCAACTGAAGCGCGGAGAAAATACAGCTTTTGCTCAAATCAAATTAACCGATAGATTAGAGCGGGAAAAATATCATTTTCATCCTGCTATGTTGGATGCTTGTTTTCAAGGTATTGCTGCCATTTTATTTAAAGAAGAATCCTCAGTAACTTATGTTCCTGTTCGTCTTGGTAAATTGGCATTTTTCCACCCTCCTGATGAGCAGGTAATCAGCGCGGTTCGACTGAAAAACTCCTCCCCTAACCCTAACATTATCATCGCTGATATTGATATCTATTCCCCCCAAGGTCAACCCTTAGCATCCCTCACCAACTTAGAACTAAAAGCCGTTCAATCCCAAGAGATTATCCCCCAAGAAATCCCCCCTCAAATCTATCTAGAAGAATGGATACCTTGCGAGGAATTATTAGGGAATGGCAGAGACACTTTAGTAGCTCCCCAGGTGATTAAAAATCAAATTCACCCCGCACAGTTAGAACAACAACTAGGGGAAAAATTGGCGCAATATGAGCGCTTAATGGAAGCTTTGGAAAAGTTAAGCGTTGTCTATATCTGGGAAGCCTTAACAAAACTTAATGGACAGCCAAAATTAGGTCAAACTTATTCCGAAGCACAGATAGCAAATCAAGGTCAAATTGTCGATTTTTACCGACCTTTATTATCTCGATGTTTAAGCATTTTAGCTGAAGAAAAAATCGTTAATCAGACAAAAGATGGCTGGTTATTCCTCAAAAAATTAGAAGCACCTTCATCCCAATCACAAATTAAAATTCTCCGCCAAGAATTTGCCGATTATCCAGCAGAAATTAGTCTAATGGAGCGTTGTGGCTCTGCTTTAGCCGAAGTCATGCGTCGTCAAGTTGATCCATTAGAATTACTCTTTACTCAAGGGGATTTAGAAGCGATCGCGTCAATTTATTCGGAAGCAGCCGGAGCTAAATTGATGAATCAGTTAGTCGCCACCACAATCAGCCGTGCTATTGAGAATTTACCCCCCTATTATCCCCTAAGAATTCTCGAAATTGGAGGAGGCACAGGAGCCGCTACTACTGGCCTTTTACCTCACTTACCCAAAGAACATATCGAATATGTATTTACCGATATTTCCTCTAGTTTCTTAACAAGAGCCAAGGAAAATTTTAGAAACTATCCCTTTATTAAATATCAAACTCTAGACATTGAAAAAAATCCCTTTACTCAAGATTTTCTCCCTGGCAGTTTTGACATAATCATTGCCGCTAATGTTCTTCATGCCACAGCCAACCTTCAAAAAACCCTTGAAAATGTGCGCTCTCTCATCGCTCCCAAAGGACTACTAATCCTCTTAGAAAGTACAGGGGCAAGACGTTGGGTAGATTTAACCTTTGGCTTGACAGAAGGATGGTGGTTATGTAGTCAAGATCTGCGGCGGAATGGTTATCCGTTAATCAGCACAAAAGATTGGCAAAATTTACTGATTGAGAATCAATTTGAAGACATTAATATTATCGAACCAAGCCAAGTAAAAACCCGAAATTTATTAAACCAAAGTGTCATTATTGGTAGAAGCAGTGAGCAATTACCTTCTCTGCCAGCAAAATCCTACTCTCATCAAATAATCTGGGCAGATAGTCAAGGAATTGCTAACGGTTTAATCCCTCTATTCCAACAGAGAGGAATAAGTTGTTCTTGCGTCTTTACCCAAGATATTAACCCAGAGATTGCTGAAGATTACCTATCAATATTGAGAAACTCGATAACTTCAGAAACTCGTCAAATACTGTACTTCTGGGGCTTAGAAAAAATCCCTGGAGAAATTGATCAACAAGTCGAGATTAATTGTCAACGATTTCTCTTTTTCTTACAAGCATTATTGCAGCAAGAAAATCCACCGACTCTGATTTTAGTGACTCAAGGAGCAGTACCAGCAAAAGCCATTAAAACCCTGATCTCTCCCTCTCAAGCATCCTTATTAGGAATAGCCTTCAGCCTAGTTTTAGAACATCCTGAACTTAATTTTAAGGCGATTGACCTAGATCCAGATGAAGTAAACGCAGCCGATAAACTGCTGCAAGAAATCTACAGTAATCCCCAAGAAAACCGGATTGCTTTGCGGGGGGAACAGCGTTTTTATCCCCGTTTGGTGCAGAGAAAACTTGAAGATGGAAAGATCAATTTTAGTCCTGATGCCTATTATTTAATCACAGGAGGCACAGGGGGGTTAGGATTAGCAACAACCCGATGGATGATTGAAAAAGGGGCGCGGAATCTAGTTTTGTGTAGCCGTCGAGGGGCAGAAGGAATTAGCCCTGAAATATTAGCCAATTTCTCCTCTAGTGGGGCAAAAGTTACCCTCAAAAAACTTGATATTACCGATGCTGAAAAACTGCACGCCGTCCTAGACGAATGCCGTTCTAAATATCCTATACAGGGTATTTTTCACATTGCCGGAACCTTAGACGATACAACCTTATTAAGACTAACACCAGAGCGCTTTAATTATGTTTTAGCTCCCAAAGTTAAAGGAACTTGGTTGCTTCATCAACTCACCCTAAATGACCCATTAGAATTCTTTGTCTGTTATACTTCTGCTGTATCTTTAATTGGCTCGGCAGGACAAGCTAATGCTGCGGCAGCTAATGCCTTTGAAGACGCTTTTATCTATTATCGTCAGGCGCATCATTTACCCGGAACGGTCATAAATTGGGGTCCTTGGAGTGAAATAGGTGCAGCAGTAGATCGCAATGTTTTGGAGAGATTAGCCGCTAAAGGATATGGGGCTATGAAACCCGATTTAGCCCTTAATGCTCTGGAAAAAATTCTCCTAAATCAGATTATTCGCGCTGGTGTAATTAAGATTGACTGGCAACAATTTCCTTATATTCATCAAAGCTTTTATAAAAACTTTCTGCCTCAAGGAAAACCCCAAGCAGCCCCCTCATCTGAGTTTTTAAAACAATGGCAAAATTTAACCTTAAAAGAGCGTCCTAATTGGCTAACTAATCATATCATTATGCGTGTTTCTACTGTCTTAGGACGCTCAAATGATGAAACTTTTTCCCCTCAACAGGGCTTTTTTGATTTGGGGATGGACTCTCTCACTTCTACAGAGTTACGAAATCTTTTACAAACTGACTTTAATTGTTCTCTCCCTTCGACAATTACTTTTCGTTTTCCGAATGTTGAAGTCTTAGCTAATTATTTACAGCGAGAAGTTCTAGATAATTGTCAACCGGTATTTACCCCTCAAATAAAAGCAGAAATTTCTCAAAAACAGCCAGAAAAATCACAACTCGATGATGATCCTATTGTTATTGTCGGCATGGCTTGTCGATTCCCCGGCGGTGCTAAGAATTTACAATCTTTCTGGGAACTTTTAGAACAGGGAAAAGATGCTATAACAGAAATTCCTCAAGATCGCTGGGATCAGGAAACATGGTATGATCCTAATCCCGATGTCCCCGGCAAAATATACGCTCCTTACGGTGCATTTCTAGAACAAATTGAGGAATTTGATGGAGAATTTTTTGGCATTATTCCTAGAGAATCTGTCGCCATGGATCCTCAGCAGCGTTTACTCTTGGAAACTACTTGGCAAGCTTTAGAATCTGCTGGACAAAATCCCCAAAAATTACGCAACAGTCAGACGGGAGTTTTTATCGGTTGCATGACTCAAGATTATGCCCAATTAAGTTATTCTCCTCAAGCCATTAATGCTTATACTGGTTCAGGAACTTCTGTTAGTATGGCGGCGGGTCGTCTTTCTTATGTTCTTGGTTTACAGGGTCCATCAATGACTATTGACACCGCTTGTTCCTCCTCATTAGTAGCGATTCATTTAGCTTATAATGCCTTACTTAATGGTGAGTGCGATCTGGCTTTAGCCGGAGGGGTTAATATGATTTTAACTCCCATTATTTCTTTAATCGAAAGTCGCGCCCATATGCTTGCCCCTGATGGACATTGCAAAACCTTTGATGAGAGCGCAAATGGCATGGTGCGAGGAGAAGGCTGTGGAATAGTTGTTCTGAAAAGATTGAGCCAAGCAGTTAAGAATGGAGACCAAATTTTGGCGAAAATTTATGGCACAGCCGTCAATCATGATGGTCCAAGTAGTGGGCTAACTGTTCCTAATGGTCAAGCTCAAGAACAATTATTACATCAAGCCCTTAAACGTGCTAATCTCAAGCCTGAACAAATCGATTATATTGAAGCTCACGGCACTGGAACAGCCCTTGGTGATCCCATTGAATTAGAAAGTATGTCCGCCGTTTTTGGTCAACGCTCCCCTAATCGGCCTTTAATTATTGGTTCAGTAAAAACGAATTTAGGCCATTTAGAAGGTGCTGCTGGAATTGCCGGATTAATTAAAACCGTTCTAGCGTTACAACACCATAAAATACCTCCTCATCTTCACTTTAAAAATCCTAATCCCCGCTTTGATTGGAGTTCTCATATTTTTGAAGTTCCTGTACAAGGAAAACCTTGGCATATCAGCGAACGTTCAAGGATTGCTGGAGTAAGTTCCTTTGGATTTAGTGGAACGAATGCTCATATCATTGTTGGGGAAATTGACGCTGATTTACCTCAACCTTCGGAGAATAATTTTTATCTATTACCCCTTTCGGCTCGTTCTGAAAAATCGCTGCAAGAGTTAGCGAGAAATTATCAAGATATTTTGACTGAGTCTATCAATTTAGCTGATGTTTGTTTTACAGCCAGTACAGGGCGGGGGATTTTTCCGCAACGAATCTGTATTTTAGCAGACTCAATAGCCACGGCACAACGAGCATTAATTGATTACCAAGATGGTGAAAATTCTGACTCATTAATCCGACCGATTTTATCAGAGACTCCACAAAAGATAGCTTTCCTCTTTTCTGGACAAGGCTCTCAATATTCCGGCATGGGAGAAACCCTTTATAACCGAGAAGTTGTTTTCAAGGAAACATTAGATCTTTGTGATCAAATTTTAGAACCCCTTTTAGAAAAATCTCTCTTAGATTTAATCTTTCAAGAGCAAAATAGTGAGTTATTAGAGGAAACCCAAATCACTCAGCCGGTGATTTTTTCCCTTGAATATGCACTCGCCAAATTATGGCAATCTTGGGGAATACAACCTTCAGCCCTTTTAGGACATAGTATTGGGGAATATGTGGCTGCTTGTTGGGCAGGAGTCTTTTCTTTAGAAGATGCCTTAAAATTAGTGACTCAACGGGGTAAATTAATGGGAAAATTGCCCCACAATGGCAGTATGTCCGCTATTTATGCTGATTATGAGACGGTAGCAAACGCTCTAACTTCTTATGAAAATCAAGTTAATATTGCTTCAGCCAATGGCTCAATTACCGTCATTTCTGGATTTAAAGAGATTGTTGAGCAACTCGAAAAAGAATTTATTGATCAAGGGCATAAAACTAAACGTTTAGCGGTATCTCATGCTTTTCATTCGCCTTTAATGCAGCCCATTCTTGATGATTTTTCCCAGGTCTTAAAAACAATTTCTTTTCATGAACCTAGCTTAACGATTATTAGTAATCTGACAGGGAAAGCTGTAGGTTCAGAAATTACAACTCCTGATTATTGGGTAGCTCATCTGCGTAATACTGTACAGTTTAGTCAAGGATTTCAGTCTTTAATTGCTCAGGGTTATCGTTGTTTTCTAGAAGTCGGTTCTAAGCCTGTATTACTGAGTATGGCTCGCCTTATTGCTGCCAACCAGGAGCTATTATGGTTGCCTAGTATTGTACCCGGGCAGGATGAACAGGCACAAATGTATAGAAGTTTAGCGACACTTTTTGTTAATGGTTATTCTGTAGAGTGGACTAAAATATTTAAACAAGGTAAGCGAATTAGTTTACCGACTTATCCCTTTCAAAGAGAACGGTATTGGCTATCTAATTCGGAATTTTCTCTAGGGCAAATCAAGACTCAGTTACATCCTTTCATTAGAGATTTTAAAAAGTTAGCAACGGGAGACATGATCTTTGAAGGTGAGGTGAGTTCTCTTAACCCTAGTTATTTAGAAGAACACAAGGTATTTGAAAACATTGTATTTCCAGCTACCGGTTTTATTGAAGCCATTTTAGCCGCAAGTCAGAAAATATTTAATGGGCATTTTGTCACCCTTGAAAATGTCTCTATCCATCAGGGATTAATCTTATCTCCAACTCCCTCAATAATCCAAATAATTTTTAAACCTAAAAAATCATCTCAACTGATTTATACTTTTGAGATATTTAGCAGTGATTCTGCACAAGAACAATGGCTTCTTCATGTTACAGGTGAAGTCAAACCTAAGGATATACAAAGCTTGGCTGCCTCAGAATTAACCCAAACTAAATTAGAAAGAGAAAACCCTAAGGAATCGATTTCTATCCGTGAATTCTATGAGCTTTATCAGCAGATGGGTATCAGGTATGGGGAGCAGTTCCAAGCGATTCAAGAGTTATATTCTTTCAAAAAAGGCTCTCAAGCTAAAATTAGTATTAACCCTAGTTTAGCGGATCGGCGTTATTATTTTCATCCAGTTCTTTTGGATGCTTGCTTACAGAGTATTGGGGCAGCTTTCCCCGAAATTCATGGTCAAGAATTGCATCTACCTTATGGATTCTCTTCCTTGGAAATATTCCTAAATCCAACTTCGCAAGTTTGGACGGAAGTTCAGGTCATCTCAGATACTAATGGTGAAATGAGAGTAAATGTTAATATTTATGATGAACAAAGACAGCTTTGCGCTCGCTTTACTGACTTAACAGCACGGCGCATAAATCCAGCTATTTTACAGAGTTTATGGCAAGAACAGTCAAATAATTGCTTTTATAAAGTGGCATGGAAAAAACTTTCTTCCATGCCAACTGTTGCCGTCGATCCTCAAAATTCTTGGTTAGTCTTGGTTCGTCCAGAAACAGACTTAAATTCCCTAATTAATTTATACAAAAAGGCAGGAGAAAAAGTAATTACTGTAGAAATGGGGCAGAATTATCAATGTTATTCTCAAGATTCTTTTGTGATCAATCCGGCTCAGAAATCTGATTTTCAGCGTCTCTATCAAGAAGCTTATCCATCTGGAGAATTTCCGACTGGTGTTGTTTTTTGTTGGGAATCTTCAGAAGCTGAAGACGTGCTAGATACAGTATATCAGAGTTCTCATGCCGTCTTAAATTTAGTGCAAACCCTCACTAATAACTGGGAGAAATTACCCCATTTATGGCTGATTACTCGCGGGGCTAATAAGATTAGCAATGATACGGCTTTATCTCCTCAACAGTCCCATTTATGGGGATTAGGAGCAGTCATTAATCAAGAGTATCCTAAAATGGGTTGTGTTTGTTTAGATTTACCAATCCATAAAGAAGCTAATGAAGCTGAACTTTTATTCAATGAATTAAAGTGTTTCCCCCATGAATTCCGTTTAGCTTTACGTCAAGGAAACCGCTACGCAGCCAGGTTAGTTTCTGCATCTCTTCCTATCTCAGAAAAACGACAGTTTATTAATCAGTCAGGGGCTTATTTAATCACCGGAGGGGGAGGAAAACTCGGCGGATTAGTGGCTCAATGGTTATCAGAAATGGGAGCAAGTCACCTAGTTTTGTGTAGTCGCCATGTTAAATCTTCAACAGAATTGATAGCCCCATTAGTGGAGAAAGGAACAAAAGTAACCTTGATTGAAGCTGATATTACTTCCCCCACAGATATGAAAAATTTATTCTCTCGTTTTGGGGCAGACTTGCCCGTCTTACGAGGAATAATTCACGCAGCAGCGGTCTTAGAAGATGGGCTTATCAGTAATCAAAGTTGGCAAAAATATCAAAAGGTAATCAGTCCAAAAGTAGCAGGAACTTTATTATTAGATCGTTATACTCGCTCTCTATCTTTGGACTTTTTCGTAAGCTTTTCTTCTGCGGCTGTCATCCTTGGTTCACCGGGTCAAAGTAATTATGCGGCGGCTAATGCTTTCATGGATGCTCTAATGCAGCAACGGCAAAGTTTAGGATTACCTGGTATTAGTATCAATTGGGGAGCTTGGGAGACGATCAACCAAATTGATCAACAACGTTTCGCTAATTGGGGTTTGCAGATGATGCCTTCTGAGCAAGCGTTTCAATATCTCAACCAGATAATTTTAGGTGATATTAACCAAGGAATAGTTATCGATATTAATTGGTCGATTTTTAATCAAACTTTCAATATTAATCAACCCTTCTTTAGCGAGGTATTAACCCTAAAAAATCAAAAACAAACAAGTCCAGCAAAACTATTAGAAAGATTAAAATCTGTCTCTATAGACGAACGAATAAACGCTTTAGTAGAAGGACTGGAGAAAATATTAAGAGAAGTGACAGGGTTAAATGGGAACAAAGTTATTCCTCAACAAACATCATTCTTAGACTTAGGTTTAAACTCTCTAATGGTCATAGAATTTAAAAATCGCTTAGAAACAGATTTAGGGTGTAAATTGCCATCTTCGATCATTTTCGATTATCCTAATCTTCTCAGCTTAAGTACCTACTTAAGGGAACAAATTCTAGCCAATCATCTCGATTTTGAGATTAAAATAAATCCAATTCCTGACAATCATAATCCCTACGACAGCCTCAGTGAAGACGAACTGGCAAGATTACTTAATCAAAAATTAACGGAGCTTGATCAATATGGAGGTTAAATTTTAAAAATAATGTTTCAAAAGCCATAAGATGTGGTAGGCTAAGTAGGTGAACATGAGTAAGCTTAACTCTGTGGGGTTAAATTTTGGTTTATATTTACTGATAGCACAGCATCCTAATTTATGTTTAACGGCGTATAAATTTAGAAATTATCGAGAATAGGGCATGGTTGAGAGTATAGATTACAAAAAATTAATGGCAACGACCTTAAGCAAAATGGAGGTAATGCAAGCTCGTATCCATGAATTAGAGACGAGACAAAGTGAATCCATTGCGGTGGTCGGAATGGCTTGTCGTTTTCCTGGAGGTATTAATTCCCCAGAAAAGTATTGGAGTTTTTGTCAAGCCGGACTTGATGCTATAGTAGAAGTTCCTAAAAGCCGTTGGGATATCTCAAAACTGTATTCTCAAGAACCAACTTTAGGAAAAATGAACACCGCTTATGGGGGATTTCTTCAAGAGAATATCACAGAATTTGATGCCCGTTTCTTTTCGATCTCAGCAAGAGAAGCAGCCTCCATGGATCCTCAACAAAGGTTACTCTTAGAAGTTGCTTGGGAAGCGTTAGAAAATGCCAATTTACCTCTGAAAAATTTAGCCGATAATAAGGTAGGGGTATTTGTGGGAATTACTAGCATTGATCATGCTCTGAAGGTTTACGGCACAAACTATGATCAAATTGACTCTTTTTTTGGCACCGGCAATGCTCTAAGCGCAGCCGCCGGAAGGCTATCTTATTTTCTCAATCTTCACGGTCCTTGTCTCTCCATTGATGCAGCCTGTGCATCCTCATTAGTAGCCGTCCATCAGGGGATTCGTAGCCTGAGAAATCGTGAATGTGAACTCGCTTTAGTGGGTGGGGTAAACCTCATTTTAGAACCCGCCATTACGATTAGTCTTTCTCAGTCGGGAATGATGTCCCCCGATGGGCGTTGCAAAACCTTCGATGCCTCTGCCAACGGATATGTGCGAGGGGAAGGCTGTGGGGTTTTAATCTTAAAAACTTTATCAGAAGCCCAGAAAAACGGGGATCAAATTCTTGCCCTGTTGCGAGGTTCGGCGGTGAATCATAATGGTGCTGCTGCCGGTTTAACCGTACCCAGTGGACCCGCTCAGCAAGAATTGCTCCGTCAAGCTCTAGCTGATGCCAGAATACTCCCGGAAGATGTCAGCTACATAGAAGCTCATGGCACAGGCACTTCTTTAGGAGATCCCATCGAATTGAATGCCATTGCCTCAGTTTATGGAAAGCGCTCCGACCCTCTTTATGTCGCCTCAGTCAAAACCAATATCGGTCATCTTGAAGCCGCGGCTGGCATGGCCGGAATAATCAAAACAATTCTGATTCTTCAACAGGGTGAAATCCCCTCCCATCTTCACTTCCAAACCCCTAATCCTCTGATTAATTGGGAAGACCATCCTATTAAAATTCCTACTCAAAATATACCTTGGCCGAATAACAATAAAGTCCCCATAGCTGGGGTAAGTTCTTTTGGATTTTCTGGCACAAATGCCCATGTTATTGTTCAACAAGCACCCGTCAGCAAAATCTCAGAAATTCAACAACAACTTCCCAGTCATCTCTTAACCCTTTCAGCCCACAACAAAACCGCTTTAAAAGAATTAGCCAAACGCTTCCATACCCTCCTAGAATCTCGTCCTGAAATTGGAGATATTTGTTATAGTGCAGCCGTCGGGAGGATAGATTTACCTGAACGTTTAGCCATTGTTGGCGATACTTGTCCAGAATTACAACAAAGATTAGCCGCTTTTGCTGAAGAAAAACCACTTGATGATTTGACTTTTTATCAACGTTTTACATCGGAAAAATCCCCTAAAATTGTTTTTCTTTTTACAGGGCAAGGGGCTTGTTATCCTGGCATGGGGCATCAACTATATCAAACTCAGCCGACATTTCGTCAATATATTGATCAATGTGCCGAAATATTGTCGAAGTATTTAGACCATCCTTTAACTGAAATATTATTTGGTGAACAGACCGATTTACTCAATCAAACTGCTTACGCTCAACCGGCTATATTCGCCCTAGAATATTCCCTAACAATGCTATGGAAATCTTGGGGAATTACCCCCAGTTTACTGATTGGCCATAGTGTGGGAGAATATGTAGCAGCTTGTATCGCAGGAGTATTTAGCTTAGAAGCTGGACTCGCCTTAGTTGTCAAGCGGGGGCAATTAATGCAAACCACAACCTCCGGGAAAATGGCTTCAATTTTTGCTGATGAAGAGACAGTAAGTTCCCTAATTAAAAATTATACTCAAACAGTTTCAATAGCTGCAATTAATCACCCTCAACAGATTGTTATTGCTGGAGAAAGTGCCAGCATTGAGGAAGTTATTAGTACCTGCAAAAAGCAAAAAATTCCCGCTCAATATCTTCCCGTTACTCAGGCTTTTCATTCCCCTTTAATGGAGCCAATTTTAAAAGAATTTGAAAAAGAGGCTCGTCAAATTTATTATCAACGCCCCCAAATTCTGCTACTTTCAGGACTTGATGGAGAGCTTTTAGAAAATGCACCAGATGCCGCTTACTGGAGTAAACAATGCCGAGAACCAGTAAGATTTTTGTCGAGTTTAATAACCGCTTTCAACAAGGGATATAACCTATTTTTAGAAGTGGGACCAAGACCAATACTAGCAGAACAAGGTCGTCGTTATAAAGATGAGGTCATCTGGTTAAGTTCTCTCAATCGTGGCTTAGATAACTGGCATACAATTCTTTCAGCCTTGGCACAACTCTACCTAAATGGTGCACCTTTCAATCCAGAACAATTCAATCGAAATTATGGCTATAAAAAAGTCAGATTGCCGAACTATCCCTTTCAAAGGAAACCTTTCCAATTTCAGCCTAATCCTCGAACGGAAAATCAGAGCATTGACAAAATATTCCTAGACGCACAAACCTCTAACCTTACCGATACCGAAACCACAGTTTTCAATATGCAAAAACATCAACAGGAAATCCGTAATCAATTAAAATCAATTTTGGCTTTACTTCTGAAAGAAGATGAGAACGATCTGCCAGAGGATGAGACATTACTAAACTTAGGAGCAGACTCAATTATCTTGACTGACTTTTCTCGCAAAGTCGAAGAAAAATTTCAAGTCAAAGTGAAAATAGATCAACTCTTTACCGATTTACAAACTCTTGCTGATATTGCCGAATACCTCTGCCAATTTGTCAACGAAAAACCCTTAGAAAATGCTTCAGAAATAACAACTAAAGTTATCAATGATGAGACAGAATTAAGCAATTATTTGCAAGTCATTGAGCAATTGCAACCCATCGCTACAGCCTATATCATCAGGGCCTTAGAGTCCTTAGGGAAAAAACTTAATCAAGGGGAACAATGGACAATAGAAACCCTAAGACAAACCTTACCCGTTGCTCGTAAATATCACATTTTGCTCAATCGTTATTTGCAGGATTTAGAGCAAGCTAATGTTCTTCACAATCAAGGGAATATTTGGACTGTCAAAAACTTGCCTGAGTCTTTTTCCTTACCCCAAGCCCTACAAAAGCTAGAAAAAACTTGTCCATCTGCAAAACCTGAATTAGAAATGTTGCAACGCTGCGGCGAAAATTTAGCGGAAGTTCTCAAGGGAAATATAGACCCCTTGACATTAATTTTCCCAGAAGGTTCCGTTGCTCATGCAGAAAGTATTTATGGAAATTCTCCCGTATCTCGATTGATGAATCAACGAGTCGCCCAAGCTATTAACCAGATTTTAACCAACTTTTCTAATAGTGATCGCCCCTATCAAATTCTCGAAATAGGAGGAGGAACTGGTGCTACTTCAGAAGCAATTCTTCACCACTTAAACCTCGATCATGTCACTTATTCTTTTAGCGAAGTTTCTCCCTTCTTACTGCATCAAGCTAGGCAAAAATTTCAGAAAAAATATAACCTAAACTTTCATCAACTAGACATTGAAAAGTCCCCCATTTCTCAGGGGATACCTGCTCGTAATTATCATATTGTTGTGGCCGCTAACGTCCTTCATGCGACTCGAAATATTACAGAAACTCTAACCCATATTCGGGAACTGCTGCGCCCCGGTGGTTACTTAGTTCTCCTCGAAACCGTAGAAAATAACTCATGGCTGAATTTAACCTTTGGATTAACCCCCGGATGGTGGCGCTTTCAGGATCAACAATTACGCTCAGATACACCCTTATTAAGGGGTGAAAATTGGTGTTCCGTTTTAAAAAGTTGTGGGTTTGCTACGGCGAATAGTTTCTCTAAACAAAACAATATTCCCATTAACAATGGCCAAGAATTAATTCTTGCTTGTGTGCCAGATGAACCCCTCTCAATTCCTGCAATTCCTAAGTTCACTGTCTCTGGTGAAAGCTCCGGTAAAGAAGCCTTAATGATGGCTCAATTACAATCTTTAAAAGACCTAAAAGACCTCCATGAGAAAACCATTATCAAGCAATTAGAAGTTCTTCAAACTGCCCCTGTTTTCCCCAGTATAGCCCCCGAAATATTAACGAATCAGACTCAAATCATTCCTACCCAAAGCTCTAAGACAGAAACTTACCTTCCGGTTTCTCAAGAGAAGCCCAAATCTCCTGAGAAACCTAGTTCTCCCAATTTAAACCCCTTAGCTTTAAAGCTGACTGAGAACAAATCCTTAACCGAACAACAACAAGCCTTTATTCAAAATTTACAGAGTATTTATAACCAGAAAACCGCCAAATCAAAAGCCTATTCACAAAATAGCCGTAAGACAATGGTGGATGTTAAACCGACTATTGACTTCCGCATGGCCTTAAAAGAATTTCAATATCCCATTGTTTCAGAATCTGCTCAAGGGGCTTATTTTAAGGACATTGATGGCAATAATTATATTGACTTAGCTATGGGGTTTGGGGTTAACTTTTTTGGGCATAGTCCTGATTTTGTCATTAAAGCAGTTCAAGAACAAATGAATCGAGGAATAGGCTTAGGAATGCAGTCAAATCTGGCCGCCGAAACCGCCGCTTTAATTAGTGAAATGGGCCGAGTCGAAAGAGTCGCTTTTAGTAATACGGGAACCGAGGCGATTATGGCGGCTGTTCGCATTGCTCGCTCCCGGACAAAACGTCAAAAAATCGTTATGTTTGCCGGCTCCTATCATGGAACTTTTGACGGCATCTTAGCACGAGTAGGAGAAGATAAAACCACTGCTCAACCCTTAAGTCTAGGCACCCCTTTAGGAATGGTTGAAGACATAATAGTCTTGAGTTATGGAGTTGAAGAAAGCCTCGATATTATTGCTACTCATGCTGATGATTTAGCCGCCGTATTAGTCGAACCAGTTCAAAGTCGCAAACCCGATTTACAGCCTCAAGAATTTCTGCAAAAACTACGACAAATAACCCATAAAAAAGGGATCACACTCATTTTTGATGAAATTATTACCGGCTTTCGGATTGCTCCGGGAGGAGCGCAAGAATGGTTCAATGTTGAAGCTGATATAGTCATTTATGGTAAGGCCATTGGAGGAGGTTTACCAATTAGTATGATCTGCGGTAAAGCAGATTTCTTAGATACCGTTGACGGCGGTTTCTGGCAATACGGAGATGACTCTCATCCCCAAACCGAGTTAACCGCTTTTGGGGGAACTTTTTGTCGTCATCCTTTAGCCCTTGCTGCTTGTCGTGCTGTGCTTTTACATCTTCGGGAAAACAGTCCAACGATTCAAGAAAAAGTGAATCAATTAACTCATCGATTAGCCACCGAAGTTAATCAGTTTTTTCAAGAAATAGGCATTCCGATTCGGGTTGTTAATTTTGGCTCTTTATTCCGCTTTGAACCTTTTGGAGCTTATAGTATCTTCTTACAACCCATCGAATTACCCCTCTTTTATTACCTATTAAATCTTAAAGGAATCTACACATGGGAAAAACGAGTTTGTTTTCTCTCCACCTGCCATACTAATGAAGATATAGACAAAGTTATAGTAGCCGTCAAAGAAGCGATTACGGAATTACAGCAAGCTGGTTTTTTTGCTAATGCTAAACGCCCTCAAGTCAAGAAAGAAGAAAAAAAGCCCCTCTCTGAAGATGAAGATGGTAGGGGACATCTACCATCTTTAAATCAGTCCTTTCCCACCAGTGAAGCTCAACGTCAACTTTGGTTATTAGCTGAATTAGACCGTAATGCTTCAGCATCCTATAACGTCACAACATCTCTAGAATTACTAGGTTCTTTAGATGTTTACATTTTAGAAAAAACGATTAATCAAGTTATTAATCGCCATGAAGCTTTGCGAACCAAAATTATAGAACAAGGAGAATTACAGGAAGTTGTCAATGAAGTTAACATTAAATTAAACCTCATTGATTTTAAGGATGAAGATAATCCCGAAGCGACGGCCTTAGCGTTACGATCTCAGTTTTCCCAAAAACCCTTTGACCTGTCGATTGCTCCTTTATTTGCTGTGATTTTAATGCGCTTAAAACCTGACCATTATCTGCTCTCTTTAAAAACTCATCATATTGTGGCAGATGGTTGGTCACTAGGATTAATTTTGCAGGAAATTGGTCAACTTTATTCATCCCAAAATAACACAACTAAAGAGGTTCTCACACCACCGATGCAGTTTCGGCAATATTTAACCTTGCGAGCGCAAGAGACGCAAAGTCCACAAATGTTAGAGCATCGGGATTTTTGGTTGAAAACCTATCAGGAAGATCTCCCAACCTTTGAGCTTCCCACCGACTTTCCCCGTCCCGCCGTTAAAACCTACACTGGCGGACAAGAAAGTCAAGTCATTCCCTCTGAAGTTGGGCAAAATTTGCAGAAAGTAGGACGCAAAAATAAAGCTACATTATTTATGACGATGTTCGCCGCTTATACTGCTTTTTTGCGTCGAATTTCTGGCCATAAGGATTTAGTCATTGGTATTCCTATTTCTGGGCGACAAATAGAAGGTAGTGACAACTTAGTAGGCTTTTGTTCTCAATTTTTACCCCTGCGGATACAAGTCGATGCTACCACCTCTTTTATTGAACATTTACAACACACTAAACAAACCCTGATCGACGCTTTTCGCCATCAGAGTTATACTTTAGAGGATTTATTAGCAGCTTTACAATTACCTAGAGATTTTTCTCGTTCTCCTCTCATTTCGGTATCTTTTAACATGGATCCTAGTTTAACTCTGCCTGAATTTAAAGACTTAAAAGTATCCTTGCCACCGTCACCGATTGGTTATACACCTTTTGATCTAGGATTTAACTTAATTGAACTTAATGATAACCTCATTATTTACTGCAATTACAATACAGAACTCTTTAAAAAAGAGACAATTAAACAATTTATTGAAAGCTTTGAAATTTTGCTGAGGGGAATCATTGACGATGCTAATCATCTTCTTTATCAGTTACCTTTATTAACCCCAGTCCAACAAGAGAAGTTACTCAGACAATTAACCGGAAAAACTCGCAAACTCCCTGAGAAAGCCACCATCATTGATGACTTTGTAGCTCAAGTTAAATTAACCCCTAATGCTCCCGCCTTAATTGCAGGAAAAATTAACCTTAGCTATCAAGAATTAAATGAAAAAGTCAATCGTCTTACCCATTATTTACAGCAGGAATATCAGCTAGGTGTAGGAAAAGTGATTGGGGTCATGCTCCAGCGTGATCACAACTTAATCATCGGGATTCTGGCTACCTTTAAAACTGGAGCGACTTACGTTCCTATAGACTCTCAATATCCTCACAGTCGCATTGAGTTTATTTTAAAAGATAGTGGCTGTCATGTTTGCCTAACGGAGAGTAATTTTATCTCTAAGTTACCTGAAAAAATGCAGAAAATTTGCTTAGATAAAATTGATCCTATTGTTGAAAAATATGACAAAGATGAGCCTAAAATATTTCGCAATTCTAGCCAAACTGCTTATATTTTCTATACTTCAGGTTCAACTGGTAATCCTAAAGGAGTCATGGGCTGTCACATCTCAATTTTGAATGTTATTCAAAGCTTACGACTTACTTTTGATTTAGATAAACATCCTGAATGGCGCTATATTTTCACAGCTGCCGTTACTCATGATCCATCTATTCGTAATATTTTTCTCCCCTTAACCATAGGTGCATCCCTATATATGTACGAAATAAAATATATAGGACATTTGGTTTCTTTCCTACAAGAAAATCAAATTAATGCCCTACATACTACCCCCTCTATCTATCGAGAAATCTTAGGGCTACTTGAACCGGGAGAAACCATTTCCAGCTTAAAATATATCTCGGTAGGAGGGGAAAAATTAGATCGGGAAACTGCCTTAGCTTTACGGAAACGTTTTCCGGCAGAAATTGTTAGCAATGTCTACGGATCTACAGAAACTTGTGTAGGAGTATCCCAGTATGAAATCAAGGAAAACTTAGACAGCGAAATCCCCCTCGGTCAAGTTTTCCATAACAATCGCTTAGGGGTTCTTGATGAATTTAATAATCCCGTTCCCCTCCATGTAATCGGCGAAATTTGTGTAGAAGGTGCCGCCCTAGCATCGGGTTATCATAACCAACCCGAAATGACTCAAGAAAAATTTAAACCTAGCTTTCTTGATGAGACAAAAACTCTCTTTAGAACCGGCGATTTAGGCAAGCAAACTGCTCCGGGTATCATTGAGTTTATGGGACGAAAAGATAATCAAGTTAAGGTCAATGGTTATCGAATTGACCCCGGAGAAATTGAATATCAATTGACTCGTTATGCTCCCATTGAAAGAGCGATTGTTTTACCCGTTCAAGTTAATAATCAAACTCAATTATCTGCTTACTGTCAAACAGACAAAACTCTAGAAATTGCTGAGATTCGAGAATTACTTGCCAAATTTTTACCAGTTTATATGATTCCGAGTTACTTTATTTTTTTAAAGCAATTCCCCTTAACTCGACATGGAAAACTTGACCTGCACTCCCTGAGAGAACTCAGAGAAACTGGTAAATCTCTGGTGAATTCTAATTACGTTGCACCCCGGAATTATTTAGAATCCAATCTCGTTAGTATCTGGGAAAAAATTCTCTCTAAACATCCTATCGGTATTTTTGATAACTTCTTTGAAATTGGCGGTCATTCTCTACTCTTATCAAGGGTTGTAACCCGGGTTCATAAAGAACTAAATGTATCCGTAAAATTAGCTGACTTCTTTAAAGTTCCAACCGTTGCTGGATTGGCGACTTTAATCTCCCAGACTCAATACAATTATCAAGAACCCATTTCGGCAATTCCCCCCCAAAAATCTTATCCGATGTCTCATGGTCAGCGTCGTCTTTGGGCTTTAGAATTCCTAGATCAAAATCATAATGCCTACGGAATGCCCAGTGCTTATCAATTCAAGGGCAATCTCAATATTGATGCTTTTGAAAATGCCTTTCAACAGTTAATTCAACGCCATGAAATTTTGCGGACAACCTTTACTTTAATCAATAATCAACCCCGTCAAGTTGTCCATAATCAAATGAACTTTGTCATTAAACAAATAGACCTGACAGCTTATGTTAGCACAGAACAAGAAAACCTGATCGAAGAATCAATCAGCCATAATGCCAAAACGACTTTTGATTTAGAAGTGGGACCGTTACTTAAAGTTAACTTACTTAAACTAAGTCAAGAGAATTACATCGTCTTGTTTAATATGCACCATATCATTTTTGATGGTTGGTCAGCAGGGGTTTTAATTAAAGATTTTCTCACCCATTATCACGCCTATGGACAAGAAAATTCCCAATTAATGCCCCCTCTTAGAATTCATTATAAAGACTATACTTCTTGGCAAGAAAGTCAATTAGAGACCTTGAAACTTCAAGGTCAACGGGATTACTGGTTAGCTAAATTAACTCCAGTTCCTGTTCGTCTTAACTTACCTGTTGATTATCCGCGCCCACCTGTTAAAAGTTTTCAGGGAAATACAATTACATGGCAACCTGAACCCGAATTGATCGATACTTTTGAGAAGTTAGTTAAAGCACAAGAAGCCAGTTTATTTATGGGTTTAGTTAGTTTGGTTAAGAGTTTTCTATTCCGTTATACTGAGCAAAATGAAATTACAATAGGCTCTGCTATCGCTGGCAGAAATCATCCTGATTTAGAAGATCAAATCGGATTTTATGTTAACACTCTCGTCCTGCGGGATCAGATAACAGATCACGACAGTTTTACGGATGTCCTTAGCAAAGTAAAAACAACCACTTTAGAGGCTTATGATCATCAAGACTATCCCTTTGATCAGATCGTATCTGATTTGAATTTACAACGAGATCCTAGCCGTAATGCTCTCTTTGATGTTGCAATCGTTCTGCAAAATAATCAAAATGTAGATCTGGCCTTGGACGGAATTACAGTTAACTCCATTGACCCAAAAATGATTACCGCTAAATTTGATTTAGAATTTATCTTTGTTGAGGAAGAAGAACTTTATCTCAAGCTAATCTACAACACAGATATATTTATCCATGAGCGAATTTTATTGATCATAGATTTGTTCAAAAACTGGCTAGAGCAAGTTTTAAAATTTGCCCATGAACCTTTGATAAACTTATCCTTAGCTTCCTCAGAAAATCTTACTCAAGAGGGGCAGGAACTGTTCACAGAAGACTTTAATTTTTAGTCAATAGCCATTACACTAGCAGGAGATTTTAATGAAGACAAAACTACCGATTCTTGGCGTTTTAGGTGGTATGGGACCAGTGGTTACCGCCGAATTTCTGAAATCGATTTATGAATATAATCCTTTTATTGATAAGGAACAAGAAGCCCCTAATGTTATCGTTTTTTCCCTTCCCTCTGCACCTGATCGCACAGGTTCTATTGATAGTGGAAAAGAAAGAGAATTTATTGATTTTATTCAAGTCAATCTGGAACATCTCAATAAACTGGCTGATTGCATAGTCATTGGCTGTTGTACGGCTCATTATGCTCTGCCTCAGATTCCCGAAAATCTGAAGGATAAACTTATTTCCTTAATTAAAATAGCGGACCAAGAACTCCAAGAATATAATAAACCTACCCTTTTACTTGCTAGTACAGGGACTTACCAGAAAAAATTATTTCATGAAGGCTGCACCACCGCAGATCTGATTATTTCTCTCTCAGAAAGTGATCAAAAGTTGATTCATGAAATGATCTATAAAGTGCTAAAAAGAGGACAGGATCCGTTAAGTATTCTTAGGGATATAGAAGCATTATTAGAGAAATATAACAGTCGCTCCTATATTTCTGGGTGTACCGAATTTCATCTCTTAACAAAATCTCTCAAACTTAAAGGAATTGACTCCATTAAAGCGATCGATCCTTTAAGTACTATCGCTCAAAACTTTTCTCAGTTAATCATCAAACAAGCTCAGGTAGATCTAGTGACCGACTGCCATCAGCCTTCAAACCCAAAAAGCCCTTGACCATCGCACCTCTATCAGGTATAATTCAAACTTGAGTTGATCACTTCTGACTTTTAACTTGTGGGTAGCGATATACTGGTTCATCAGGTTTTCAAGATTATTCCTATTTTTGATAAAGAGGTGTAAAAAAAATGTCTAAGCATTCCATCAGTTTTGGAGGACAATTGGAAGATAATTGGCGGACTCTGTCAGAAGTATTAGAAACTGCCACTAAACATAATAATCATGGAATTACTTATATCAGAAATGACGCAACTGAATATTTTCAGAGTTATCAAGACTTATATCAAGATGCTTTGGTTATTTTAAATGGACTGGAACAAAAAGGAATAAAATTAGGGCATAAAGTCATTCTACAAATTGCCAAAAATCAAGACTTTATTCCCGCACTATGGGCTTGTTTTTTAGGGGGAATTATTCCAGTTCCTTTGACCGTTGCTCCTAGCTATGATCTGGAAAATTCTGCCGTCAAAAAACTAGAGAATGTTTGGAAAATTTTAGACAATCCCTTGATATTATCCGACAGTGAGCTAATTACTGAAATTGAAAAATTAGGAACTTACTCTCATTTAGAAGGGTGGCAAGTTATCTCAGTTAATGAACTCAGAAAAGCACCCTCTAAAATCGAACAATTGCCGATTCTTGACCCACAAGATGCAGCCTTATTACTCTTTACTTCGGGTAGTACCGGTATGCCCAAGGGAGTAATATTAACTCATCATAATATTCTGTCCATGACTGCTGGTACAGTGGCGATGAACCACTTTACCCAACAAGAAGTTACCCTTAATTGGATGCCCTTGGATCATGTAGGAGCTATCGTATTTTTAGGAATTATGGCGGTAGATTTGGCTTGTGATCAAATTCATGTTCCCATGGAATTAGTCCTACGCCAACCTCTGCAATGGTTAGAACTCATTCAAAAGCATCAAGTAAGCATTTCTTGGTCTCCTAACTTTGCATTTTCCTTAATTAATCAACAGGCCGAAGAACTTAAGCACGTCTCTTATAACCTCTCCTCAATGAAATTTTTAGTAAATGCTGGCGAGCAAGTTTCAGTAAAAACGATTCGCCTATTCTTAGAAATTCTTGAAAAACATCAACTACAGGAGAGAGCGATTAAACCGGCCTTTGGCATGACTGAATCCTGTTCTGGGATTACTTGGTCAGCCGGTTTAAGTAAAAATGAACTCACCGAAGAAAATAGTTTTGTCTCTCTAGGAAAGCCGATTCCGGGAGCAACTATCCGGATAGTCGATCAGGAAAATAATCCCTTACCTGAAAGAGAAATTGGCAGGCTTCAAATTCAAGGTAATTCTGTTACTAAAGGATATTATAATAATAATGAACTCAACCAGGAAGTTTTTCAAGAAGGGTGGTTTACTACTGGAGATTTGGGGTATTTATCTAAGGGCGAACTCTTTATTACTGGGAGAGAAAAACAAGAAATTATAATTAATGGTGTTAATTACTTTGCCCATGAACTTGAAACAACAATCGAAGAATTAGAAGGAGTTAAAGTCTCTTATACAGCCGCCTTTGCCGTCTTTGATCAAAGTCGAGAAACTGATTTATTAATTATTACTTTTAGCCCAGAATCTGAGCAATTTGAACAGGGAATAAAAGTTGTTAGAAAAATTCGCAGTCATGTAACACAAAAATTCGGGATTGCTCCAGCTTATGTCATTCCCTTAGAAAGAAATTTAGTTCCTAAAACCTCTATTGGCAAAGTTCAAAAATCTAAATTAAAAAAGGATTTTGAACAGGGATTATTTAGCAGCCGTATCCAAGAAATAGATCAATATTTAGCAAAAGAGCGTCAGAAAAATCAAACCTTACCTCAATCAGAAAATGAACGGCAAATAGCGGCGGTTTGGAGTGAAGTTTTACAGTTAACCTCAGTTGGTTTAGAAGATAACTTCTTTGAACTAGGGGGACATTCTATACACTTAATCCGAGTTCAAAATGAACTTGAAAAACTTTTTAACCGTCAGCTATCCCTTGCTGAAATGTTTAAAAATCCTACCGTTGCCACCCTAGCCCGTTTCTTAAGCGAAGAATCAAATACTAATCAAGTTATAGCACAAAAAAGCCGTCAACGTGCCGAAAATCGGAGCCGTCGCCATAATGAAACCCATGACATTGCAATTATTGGTATGGCGGGGCAATTCCCGGGGGCTAAAAATTTAACAACCTTCTGGGAAAATTTAAAAAATGGAATCGAAACTATCTCTTTCTTTTCTGAAGAAGAATTACAAGAATCGGGAGTGTCTTCGGAACTATTTAATCAGCCTAATTATGTTAGAGCTAGACCAATTCTCGAGCAAGTTGAATACTTTGACAGCGAATTTTTTGGCTATACAGATAGAGAGGCAGAATTACTAGATCCTCAGCAACGTTTACTGCTTGAATGTAGTTGGGAATGTTTAGAAAACGCTGGTTATAATCCTAATACTTATCAAGGATCAATTGGTATATTTGCGGGCGCAAGTATGAACACATATCTGATAAATAATTGTTATCCTAATCGGGGTAAATTAGATACTAATGACGAGTTACAACCCTTCACACTAGATTCAATGGGAGGGTTTCAAACAATGGTAGCTAATGACAAAGACTATTTAACAACGCGAATTTCTTATAAACTCAACTTACATGGTCCGAGCGTTAATGTTCAAACTGCTTGCTCTACTGGATTAGTTGTAGTTCATCTCGCTTGTCAGAGTCTAATCAGTGGAGAAAGTGATATGGCTTTAGCTGGAGCTGCTTCAATTAATTCTCCTCAAAAAATTGGTTATTTATATCAAGAAGGACTGATTATGTCTCCTGATGGCCATTGTCGCGCCTTTGATGCTGAAGCAAAAGGGACTATTTTTGGCAGTGGAGTAGGAGTAATTATGCTCAAAAGATTGTCAGATGCTTTAGCCGATCATGACCATATTTATGCAGTTATTAAAGGCTCTGCTATTAATAATGATGGTGGTCAAAAGTTAGGATTTACTGCCCCCGGTGGAGAAGGTCAAATTGCTGCCGCTACGGAAGCCCTAGCCTTTGCCGGTGTTGATGCTAATACAATTAGTTTTGTGGAAGCTCATGGCACAGGAACCCCCCTTGGAGATCCCATAGAAGTTGATGCTTTAGCTAAAGTTTATCAGGGTGCAAATGAGGGAGAATGTGTTTTAGGTTCAGTAAAAACCAATATCGGACATATGCAGATTGCTTCTGGTATTGCTGGTTTAATGAAAGCGACTTTGTCCCTCAAATATAAGATTATTCCACCTACATTACATTTCCAAAATCCTAACCCTCAAATTAATTTTTCCCAGACTCCTTTTTACATTAATAATGAGGCTATTTCTTGGACTACTAAGCAAGACAAGTCCGAAAAATTACCCCGACGGGCAGGGGTAAACTCCTTAGGTATTGGCGGGGTTAATGCCCATGTTATTCTAGAAGAAGCTCCTCCCATTATTCCTCAAGACAATCAGAGCCAACGTCCCTATCATTTGCTCACCCTTTCCGCTCGAACCGAACCAGCTTTAACAGAGTTAGTAAGTCGCTACATAGACTTTTTAGAAAGTCAACCTGAAAAGGATCTATCTGATGTAGTATTTACGGCCAATACGGGCCGAGTTCATTTCTCAAATCGTTTAGCCTTAACTGGCTATAAAAATAGTGATTTTATTGAACAATTACGGCAGTTTAAGCATCTCGATTATGAGTCAACTATTTATGGTATAGTTGATGAAAAAAGACCGTCTAAGATTGCCTTTTTATTTACAGGGCAAGGTTCTCAATATGCGGGGATGGCTCATCAACTCTATCAGACTCAACCCACCTTTAGAAAAACTTTAGACGCAGGGGAAAAATACTATCAAAAACTAACGGGTAAATCCCTACTAAACGTCGTATTTGCTGATACAGATGACGCCTTAAACCAAACCGATTATACCCAACCGGCACTATTTCTGATTGAAGTTGCTCTCGCTCAATTATGGCATTCTTGGGGAATTCAACCAGCCGCTATTTTAGGCCATAGTTTAGGAGAATATTCAGCTGCTTGTTTTGCTGGTGTTTTTGATCTTGAAAGTGGCTTAAAACTGGTCAGCCATCGAGGCAACTTGATGGGGCAATTACCCCAAAATCAAGGGGAAATGGCGGCTATTTTTCTCGATAAGAACTCAGTTATTGAGCATTGCCAAAGTCAGGGAATAAAAATCGCTATTGCTGCCATTAACGCGGAACAGCATACCGTTATTTCTGGAGAAAAAAACGTAATTCAAAAACTCTGTAACCATTTTACTAATGCTGGGGTTAAAGTTCGTAAACTTAAAGTTTCTCATGCTTTTCACTCCCCTTTAGTAGAACCAATGGTTGCAGAATTTAAAACGATTCTTCAAGAGATTTCTTTCAGTCAACCTCAAATTTCTCTGGTCTCTAACCTAACGGGAGAAATTGCTGATGACAGCATTATGACTCCTGAGTATTGGCTTCAACATTTACTAAATACGGTACAATTTCATCAAGGAGCTTTATTCCTACAATCTCTTGGATGTGATACCTTTATTGAAATTGGACCTCAACCTATTCTCTCAGGAATTATTCAATCATCTCTATCTTCATCTGAACCTCTAACTCTACCCAGTTTACGATCGGGATTTTCTGATTGGCAAGTTTTACTAGAAAGTCTGGGTAAACTCTATGTTCGCGGTGCAAAGATAGACTGGTTTAGTTTTGATCAAGACTATCATCCTAGACGATGTGCTTTACCTACTTATCCCTTTCAAAAACGTCAACACTGGATTCCTTTAAAAACCCCATCTGCAACTGTTCCACAGGAATCTAATCTGGTCAAAATGTTATCCGAAAAGGACAAAACTACTTTAATGCAAACCATCTTAGAAACAGGTCATTATTCTGAAGATGAAAAACCAACAATATCTGCCATTGTTCAACAGTTGATTAAACTGTATTATCAAGAAAAAGAGGACTTTGATTTTGCCAAATTACTTTATCAAGTAGCTTGGCTTCCCTGTGATTTAGCTAACGGTAAGCTAGAAAATCTGACCAGCCTTAAAACGGATTTAGAGGTTTACTTAGAACCCCAATTACAATCCTCAGAATTGATGGGAGTTTCTCTCGCTTTTTCTGAAATGGAAAAACTGGCGGCTGACTTTGTTGTTAAAGCTCTGAAAGATTTAGAACTCTTTCAAATGAATACCTTTCTTGATCCCGATCAAAGTTTTATTCAAGCTGGACTCAAACAAGAATATAAATATTTCTGGAATTATGTTATAGAAATATTAGCGAAAGTAGGCATTTTAGAAAAGCAAAATACCCGATGGAAAATTGTTAAAGAACCTGAACAATCTAATCCTGATTTAGCGGTAGAAGATTTAATCAATCATTATCCTAATGCTCAAATAGAACTCCATCTATTTCGACAAGTTGCCACAAATTTAGCGGCCATTATTACGGGAAAAATATCTCCTTTATCTATCCTATTTTCTCAAGATGGACAAGGAGGAGCCAGCGAATTTTATAAAAATACATCTTCGGCAAAAATTCTCAATCTGGGTATCTCTAAAACCGTTGAACTTCTACTCTCAAGTTATCCTCCCTCAGCCTCCCTCCGCATTCTCGAAATTGGTGCGGGAACTGGAGCTACAACCCAACAGGTTCTTAAAGCTTGTAACTCTCGTCAAATTACCTACACATTTACTGATGTTTCCCCCTTCTTTCTAGAGAAAGCTAGAGATAATTTGGCTGAATTTTCTGGACTAGAATACAAAGTTCTCGATATTGAAAAAGACCCGAAATTACAAGGGTTTTGCTGTCATTCTTATGACTTGATTATCGCAGCTAATGTCTTACACTCTACCGCCAATTTACAAGAGGAAACCTTGCCTCATATTCAAAGTTTACTACGTCCAGGCGGTCATTTATTACTGTTAGAATTAACTCAGCAATCTTCCTGGATTGATTTAATCTTTGGTGTCACTCAAGGGTGGTGGCGTTTTAGCGATTATCATTTGCGCCCAAATCATCCTATAATTACAGCATCTACTTGGGAATCTATGCTGCTTAAATCGGGTTTTTCTCAGGTGGAATTTGTTTCTCCTGATCAAAAAATAGGTACTGCTTTATTTCAGCAAAGTATTATTCTGGCTCAAAGTTTAGAAATCTCCCCTAACACCGCTAAAAACTGGCTAATTTTTACTGATATTGAACCCCAACAAAATACTTTTGCCTTAGGGATTCAAGAGCAACTACTTAAAAAGTGTGATTCCTGTCGGATAATTTATCAAGGGGAGAAAAATACACAAATATCATCTTCTGAGTCTTGTTTGAATGCTAATCAACTACAACAATTAGAGGAATGGTTTGCGTCAAATCCATCTCCAGATCGGATTATTTATCTTTTGAATAGTGATGGCAAAGATCAACCAGAATCCATTTTATTGAATCGCTGTAACTATCTTTTAAATCTTCTCAAAGCTATTCAAAAAATCCCTAATCCACCTCAATTATTTCTTGTTACTCAGGGAGCCCAACCCTTTGAATTAGAACAGCCTTCTTTGGGGTTTCAGTCTCCTCTTTGGGCAATGGGGCGTGTTATTGCCCTAGAAAATCCGCAATTATGGGGAGGTATGCTAGATATTGATCCCGACGTTGACATTAATCAAAATATTACCGCATTACTATTAGGATTAACTCATGCTCACGATGAGGATCATTTGGTCTTCCGCAAAGGTCAAGGCTATGTTGCTCGTCTGCTTCCTCTGAAGTCTTTAGAGACAAAAACTGTTAAGATTCAACCTGAGGCTACCTACCTAATTACGGGAGGAATAGGACATCTAGGCTTAGAATTGGCGGAACATTTAGTCAATTTAGGAGCAAAACATCTCATTTTAACGACACGCCGCTCATTACCAGTCCGCTTCCTGTGGGATTCAGCAGCCGAATTAGCTCAAATATCACAAAAAATTAGAAAATTAGAGGAAAAAGGAGCATCAATCGCAGTTATTTCGGCAGATGTTGGCAATTTTGAGGCTATGCAGGCCATATTTACCCAAATTGAAAAAACCGCTTATCCCCTGCGTGGCATTTTCCATCTTGCCGGAATCTCAGGCCGACAAGCTCAATTAAAAGACTGTACTTTGCAGGATATGGAAGCAGTTTTTCAGGCAAAAGTTAAGGGTTCTTGGAATTTACATCAACTATCTTTGGGTAGTCAATTAGACTATTTTGTGCTGTTTTCTTCGGCGGGTGCAATTTGGGGGGCAAAGGAACAAGGCTTATATGATACTGTTAGTCATTGGCTGGATGCTTTGGCTCATTTCCGTCATCTTCAAGGGCTGCCTGCAACGACTTTAAATTGGGCATTATTGGCGGGTCATGGTATAGTATCTCAAGACTATGAGGACTGGCTCAAACAGATTGGGATCAGGGAAATTGCTCCAGATATGGCCTTGAGAGTGATGGATGCTATTATGGCTTCTAATCAAACACAGGTTTTAATCGCCGATGTGGATTGGGTTCGTTTCAAAAATATCTATGAATTTAAAGGTGAGAAACCACTTCTAAAAAATTTAGGACTCTCAGAAGTTGCCATTAAGTCTGTTCAAGAATCAGACTCTGTACTGCATCTTTTAAAGGAGATGCCTTTCGGAGAACGTCGGGAATATTTGTTAGAATATGTTAGCAAACAAGTCAGAATTATTTTAGGGATTAAATCTATGCCAGATACAGAACAAGGATTGATAGAAATGGGAATTGATTCCCTATCCTCTATTGAATTGAAAAATCGTTTAGAGAAAAAATTAGAAGTTCTCTTACCCACTTCTTTAGTCTTTGATTTCCCTAATATTAGACGCTTAGTTGATTATCTGCTTGACCGCATTTTCGGTGAAAAAGTTCAAAAAACAGCCGAGAAAAAGATGATTAACTTCACTGAAGTTCAGCAGGAGATTAGTGAGGATTTAATCTTACAAGAACTTACTGATTTAGAGGCTTTTTTAGGAGATTAAATAATCCTAATCCTTGAAGTTAGAAAGCTTGAAATTAAAAAAAATTCAAGGCATTTCTTAAAAAAGTTAACCTATATTAAAACTATGCAAACTACATTTTTTCAACAAGAAACCGTAAAAAGCTCTCATCAATTTTTTGACAATCTGAAATTGATTGCCGGTCCTTACTGGTATCCAACTGATCCTAAAGAAGGAAGAAAATTTTCCGAGGTAATAAGTTCATGGGGAATGCTGTTTCTCCTCCTTTTAGTAATTGTTGGACTGGTTGCCTCTAATGCAGTTAATAGCTTCGTTAATCGCTATTTGGTTGATGTTATTATTCAAGATAAAAATGCCTCTAAGTTTCTGACAATTTTATTATTCTATGGCTTAGGATTACTTTTAATTACCCTGTTTACTGCATTTTCTAAATTTGTTAAAAAAAGAATTATTCTGGATTGGTATGAATGGCTAAATCAGCAGGTTATTACCCAATATTTGAGTGATCGCGCCTATTATAAAATTAATTTTAGATCCGATGTGGATAATCCAGATCAAAGGATAGCTCAAGAAATAGAACCCATTGCTAGAAATGCTGTTAATTTTGGTTCTGTTTTATTAGAAAAAGTCTTAGAAATGACGACTTTTTTAGTAATTCTTTTTTCGATTTCCCGACTAGCCGCCTTGATTTTAGTGGCTTATACAATTGTCGGCAACCTAATTGCTGTTTATTTAAGTCGAGAATTAGATAAGATTAGTCAAGAAGAATTGGAATCCAAAGCTAATTACACCTACACTTTAACTCATGTTCGGAATCATGCTGAATCTATTGCCTTTTTTCAAGGCGAAAATCAAGAGTTGAAAATCATTCAACGTCGATTTAATAATCTCGTCAGAAATTCTCTCAGTAAGATTGATTGGGAGAAAAATCAAGACATTTTTAGTCGAGGTTATCGCTCAGTTATTCAAATATTTCCCTTTGTTGTCTTCGCTCCAGCCTATATTCGGGGGGAAATTGATTTCGGACAAGTTAATCAGGCTATTATTGCTTGCAGTATGTTTGCTAATGGTTTTTCTGAGTTAATCCTTGAATTTGGTTCTTTGGGCAGATTTTCCAGTTATGTTGAGCGTCTATCTGAATTTTCGTCGGCCTTAGAAGAAATCGGCCAACAAACCAAGGATGCTAGTACCATTAAAACCCTTGAACAAAATCAGATCAAGTTTGAGGATGTTACTTTACAAACACCGGATTATGAAAAGGTAATTGTTCAACATTTATCCCTATCTATCGAACCAGGCGAAGGTTTATTAATTGTCGGACCGAGTGGACGAGGTAAAAGTTCTCTATTAAGAGCTATTGCTGGCTTATGGAATGCAGGAACTGGTTGTTTAAAACGACCTCCCTTAGAACAATTTCTCTTTTTACCTCAACGTCCTTATATTATTTTAGGAACTCTCAGAGAACAGTTACTTTATCCTAAAACAACCCGTGAAATGACCGATGGAGAACTTGAATCGGTTTTACAACAAGTTAATCTTCAAAATATAGCCACAAAAGTTCATGGCTTTGATGCGGAAGTTCCTTGGGAAAATATACTATCTTTAGGAGAACAACAACGCCTTGCTTTTGCCCGATTGTTAGTAACCCATCCCCGCTATGTAATCTTAGATGAAGCCACAAGTGCCTTAGATTTGAACAACGAACAAACCTTATATCAGCAGTTACAAAAAGCACAGACAACTTTTATTAGCGTAGGACATAGAGAAAGTTTATTTAAGTATCATCAATGGGTCTTAGAACTTTTAGAGGATTCTAGTTGGCGACTTCTTTCCATAGATGATTATCGAGCCTCAAAAGCTCTGTAACTGTTTCATTGCTAAACCTCAATTTAGGAAAAATTACGATGACTACTACTTCACCAAAAACTCTGACTATGGATATTCAAAAACCCAGGGTTCTTTTAATCGGAAAAATGTATGATGAAGCGGGGCAAAAACTTCTTGAAGAATCTACTAATATAGAAATTTTGTCCAACCCTACACTGGAGGAAATTAATGAGGCCATTCAAGAAGTATCTGGCGTATTTGTGCGTTATCCTAATAAGTTAGAGGCTTCATCAATCCGATTAGCAAAACACTTAAAAGTAATTAGTACCTCTGGATTTGGCACAGATTCTATTGATATTATGGCAGCAACAGAACAGGGGGTTATCGTTGTTAATAATCCCGGAATGTCAACTACAGCTGTAGCAGAACACACCTTATCTATGATTTTAGCCCTTGCTAAAAAGCTCCCTTTTTTAGATCATTGTGTGAAAAAGGGTAACTATTTAATTCGCAATCAGATGCAACCGATTCAACTCGAAAACAAGACCCTTGGTATTGTCGGTTTAGGAAGAATTGGTACTCTGGTGGCTCACAAATGTAACCTAGCACTGGGGATGAGAGTATTAGCTTATGATCCCTATGTTCCAGCCAGCAAAGCGGAGACAGTAGGAGCAACTTGGGTCAAAGATTTAGATGTTCTTCTGGCTGAATCGGACTTTGTTTCTTTGCATACTGAACTAACAAGTGAAACGCGGGAAATGTTTAATATATCAGTTTTTAAAAAGATGAAACCAACAGCTTTTTTAATTAATACCTCCCGGGGAAAAGTCGTTTGTGAAAAGGATTTAGGGATCGCCCTTAATCAAAAATTGATAGCTGGATGCGCCCTCGATGTCTTTGAACCAGAACCGCCGGCTTTAGATAATCCTTTATATAATTTTGAGAATGTCATTCTCTCACCTCATTTAGCCGGAGTAACCCCTGAAGCGAGTCTAGCGGCTGCTGTTTCGGCGGCGAATCAAATATTACAAGTGCTTCAGGGAGAGAAGCCTCCTTATATGATTAATCCAGAGGTGTGGAATCTTTTTTAAAGTATCTAGAGAATCTCAGGGATTCGGTTAATTAAAAATGGCAATATTTCTGCAAAATCCTTAGGAGGATAATAATTTGGAAAACATCGGCAAAATTCCCCTCAAAGATGAATGGCGTAATCGCTGGGCAACCATCAAACAATTTATCCTTAATCCGGTTCGAGAAATGGCGTTTTTGCAAGATCAGTTTCAAGTTTCTGAACTGTATACTAATATAGCGAAACGCGATCCTCATCTTCAGGATCCTAATTTTCCCCAATGGCTTAATTTTGGTTATTGGAAAGAAGAAACAACTTATAACGGAGCTTGTGCCGCTTTAGCGCGTAAATTAGCCGAAGTAGCCGAACTTAAAGCCGGAGATCACCTTTTAGATGTGGGTTTCGGTTTTGCTGAACAGGATTTACTCTGGGTAAGAGAAAACAATGTTAGCTCAATTATTGGTCTAAATACAACTGAGTTACAAGTAGAAATTGCTCAAGAAAGAGTAGCTAAAGCAGGGTTATCGGACAGGATAAAACTTCAAGTCGGCTCGGCTACTCAAATCCCCTTTCATGAGAATTCTTTTGATAAGTTGACCGCTTTAGAATGTGCTTTTCATTTTGACACTCGTGAGGATTTTTTTGCAGAAGCTTTTCGAGTTTTGCAGCCCGGTGGAAGGTTGGCTATAGCGGATTGTTTGCCTAGAGTGGGTCGAGAAATTAACTTCTGGCTGCGGGTTAATAGTAAGAAAATGTGTATTCCCTTTCCTAATCAATACGACCGACATACTTATGTAGAAAAACTCAAAAAGCATGGATTTGTTAATATCCAAGCTTTATCTATTAGTGAATATGTTTGGCCGGCAATGGTTCATTATTTTGCCCAGATTAGCCAAGGAATTAGTAAGCATGATTTAGTTATCGATCTCCAGAAAGATAACCCAGGACTCGAAGCTTGGTCAAGAAATCGGGGTTGGTTTATGGCGTTTGATGATTATCTTTTGTTTTCGGCAGAAAAGCCTAAATTAAACTGAGTTCGGTTTAAGCAGATTGATGTAAAACCCAGTCCATAGATAGGGGGGACTTCTTGTTAGCGATTGCCTATTAATCAAGGAGTTGAGAATCTAGAATTGGCCAAGGTTTTCTAACAGTCCCTTCTATAGCGTTATCCCGAACGCAGGTTAAGCTAGAAATCGCTAGTCACCTCCCAGATGTAGGGCTGATTCATTCTCTCTTATGTCATTCTCTCAACTCCTTATCTGGTAACGTTTTTAGTCGATTTCTCGGAAATACATAGCTGAAAATTTGTCAAAACGTCGTGCTTTGTAGGTTGATTCATGAATCAACCTACTATGAGAGCAAAAACCGGTACTCCCCTGCTCCCTAACTTACCTCGTAAGCGATTAAAGGTAGCAAAAAAAAGAATTAGATTCGGAGAATGAATTAGCCCTAGGATTAAGGGGGTATCGACACCCCCCTTATCAAGGGGGGATTAAGGGGGGATCGAACCCAAAATCTATCTTCAATTTAATTATAACCAGCTACTTACAATCAAAAATGGGATAGGTTAAAAACAGATCCCACGGTTCCAATTAAGTCAGAATTACTGACGAATTTGTACCGGCATCACCAAATAGGTCATCTTTAAACCTCCCAAGGGGGTAAAAATAACCGGTTGGGTACTAGCATTTAACTGCATTTGGATATCATTATTGGGTAAAGC
>NZ_SFBO01000189.1:0-14712 GCF_007095705.1 Microcystis sp. Msp_OC_L_20101000_S702 | reverse complement strand
CTTCTGGATCATGCTGGCACTACTTTGATATAATATCCCGCCTATTCTTATCCATTTTTCCAATTTTCTCTCAGCACCTCTGAACGTTCTACAACTTTGATAAGTTTGTCTAATTTCTTTTTTCATTTCCCAGGCTATTCTTAAGCAGGGATGTTCTTTCAGGATAACTTCTAGTTGTTGTTTTTGCTCGTGCTTTAAGTCCTCTTTATTCTTCCATAATAAATGAGGTAATCCTTTTTCATGCACCCCCATTAACTTTCTCAATTTATTAAGCTCGTCATTAATGATATCCATTACATGAAAACGGTCATAGATGATTTTAGCATTGGGAAATAATTCCTTGATCACTGCTGTAAATCCTGACCACATATCGACGCTCACTTCTTTCACCTTCTCCCGAACTGCGTCTGGCTGTGCCTTTAAGGCTTCCATTAATTCTTCTTGCTTATGTCCTTTAATCACATCTAGTCAAATTTTCTTGTCCAGATCTACGAACATTGACCACTGTTACATTTGGTAAATCGAGGAGTTGATCAAAATTTATCCACATAACCCACCTCCTGGTCCGTGTTACTATTGTACCATGCTCACACAGAACCTAGAAGAGCCAAATGCGGTTGAGGAACTTTTCAACTTGTTAGCCGGCGAGCGTTCTCCACCTCAAAAAGACTTTGTAATATCTATCTAGGGCTTAAGGATTACTTTATTCTCAATAATCCCTGCTTCTTACTGTGACTAATTACGCCTATCCTAACCAAGAAGTTAATTTTGTCCTATTACTTACTATGTCTAACAACAATTCTGAACGAGTAGTGCGTCGTGGTCGAGTTTTTCCGGAGATTCAATCGACAGAGGAAGAAAAGGCCAAACATCGCGCCCGACAATTAGAATTTTATCATCGTTGTTGGCCGATTTTTCAGAGTTTACAGCCCCGGTTAATGAAACATTACTATGGTTGGTACATTGCGATCGAACCCGATAGCGGCGATTATTTTATCGATCCCGATCAAGAAGTGGCCAGTAAAAAAGCAAGGGCAAAATATCCCGACAAAATCCATCATATCTTTGGCATTAATGAAACTGGAGTTAGTGGCAGAATATGATTGCAGGGAGATTTGGAACCAAAGGACAAATTTATTTTGATATTGATTTAGTTGGCGATGATGGATTGATTCTACCCGCAGAAGTTATGCTGGATACGGGTTTTACCGAGTTTTTAGCCATAAATAGTCAAGATGCTGACAGTCTTGATTGGCATTTTTTGCGACAAAATAAATTGATAACCGCCCAAGGAGAAGCATTTTTTGATATATATTTAGGCAGAGTAAGAATTGATGGTCAGGAATACGAAATTCCCGTTTTTGCAGGGGAGGCAATTCAGGAGATTTTGTTAGGTTCGCGGTGGCTAAAACAATTTATCTTAGTAGCTAATTATCAACAAACACAGGTGACATTAGGATAATGACAAAAAAGGCGATTATTTTACTTTCCGGGGGATTAGATTCAGCGACAACAGCAGCGATCGCTATAGCGGCTGGTTATCAATTAATCGCCCTTTCTTTTCGTTATGGACAAAGACACGAGCGGGAATTAGCAGCGGCGAAAAAAATTGCTAATTTCCTCAATATTAAAGAACATCATCTGATCGAAGTCAATCTATCTTTGTGGGGAGGTTCCGCTTTAACGGATCAATCTATTGCTATTCCCCAAGAGGGAATTAACCCGAATATTATCCCGATTACCTATGTGCCGGGGAGAAATACAGTTTTTATTTCGATCGCTCTTTCTTTAGCGGAAGCAAGGGCAGCGGAGGCGATATATCTAGGAATTAATGCAGTGGATTATTCTGGTTATCCCGATTGTCGTCCCCAGTATTTAGAGGCCTTTCAAACTTTAGCTAATTTATCATCGAAAGCGGGTTTAGAAGGTAAAGCACCCCAATTAATTGCCCCTTTGATGATGGATAGTAAGGTAGATATCGTCCGTCGTGCTGTTAGTTTAGGGGTCCCCATTGCTGATACTTGGTCTTGTTATCAAGGTGAAGTTAAACCCTGTGGTTTATGCGATTCCTGTCGTATCAGAGATCAGGCTTTAATTGAGGCTGGTTATCCCGAATTAGCCACTCGCCTATGGAAATAGTCGGGGAAAATAGGGAGGATAGTGAAAAATGGAGATAATCTAGGCAATTAAATGTTCAATAAGGATTTTACTGCCGATTAATATTAAAACTAAACCGCCGAGAATTTCCACCTTTTGACTAAATAAATTACCGAATTTATGACCGATAAAAACAGCTATAAAACATAAAGCAAAGGTAATGGAACCGATAATAGTGCAAGCTAAAAGTAAGGGAGTTTTAATCATCGATAAACCCAAACCAACTACTAAAGCATCGATGCTAGTAGCGATCGCTAATCCGATTAAAGTATAGGAATCTAGAGGATTAAACCTTTTTTCCTCATCATCATTTTGAACAGCTTCGTAGATCATTTTACTGCCGATCACCCCTAAAATAATAAAAGCGATCCAGTGGTCAAAAGAGGCGAAGAAATCCCGACAGGTTAGACCGATACCCCAACCGATCATCGGCATAATCGCTTGAAATCCCCCAAAAAACAAAGCAATTTTCAAAGCCTTATTAACATGAATATGACGAATCATCAGGCCACTGGTCAGAGAAACGGCCACGGCATCGGCGGCTAATCCCACGGCTACAAAAGAAATGGTCAAAAGTTCGAGTGAAGTAAACATCTATAGTTGTTTATCCTTTAATTTCCCCTTATCTTAACTAATTTTTCCTCAGAAAACTTTCATATTTGTCTCATGATCCTCTCATTTATCTATCATTTCTCTAACCTAAAAATTCACTGCTCGATTAGTGAGAGGAGCGAATTGAAAACGTTTAGAAGCACATTACTGGTTCCTCACCGATCGCCTGTACCTGATGGATTGCTTCTGGGGTAAAACTGATGCTATCCTCAGCTTCTAGGACTTTTTCGCCCGTTACTGCGATTTTATCGGGAAATTCAGCCAGAGGAGTCCGAGGAACCAGTTTGAGGAACCAGTTTTCGGAGTTAACTAACCAATGCTGCTGTTTCGTGAATTCCCCTGAATTTTTTCCCAGACAAAGTTAAGAAAGATACTTTTTCCCATCATCGATCATCCCGTCTGCTTTTCAGGTGGCGAACGCTACCCTATAGGAAAAGTACCAAGTAAAAAATTATGATAATTTCGAGAATTACCAGAGAATCAGAGGGGAGAAAACGGTGATAAAATTAGCTAATTGACTCCAGTAACTTAAACACCCAATAACCGCTCACCGAAAATATGGCTGATTTTCTTAACACCTATGGTTTTTTAATCGTTTCCATGATATTTGGAGCCAGCTTAGGCCTTTCAGTTTATCTGCCCTTAATGGCTGGTCAATTATCCTTAGCAACCCCCGGTTTTTACGCTTTAGGTGGTTATGTAGCCGCCATTCTTTCCACGAAAGTTTTTACTAATACCAGTAGCAATTATCCCCTTACTTTGGTCTTTTTAGAAATGTTAGTTGCTGGCATTATTTCAGGAATATTAGCCATAGTTTTAGGTATTCCTGTTCTCCGTTTGCGAGGTATTTATTTAGCTATTGCCACGATCGCCTGGGTAGAAATTTTGAGAATTATTGCCCTTAATCTCGAGATAACTGGTGGTGCAGTCGGTATTTTCGCCATTCCCCAACCTTTCACCACTCAATTAGCCTACCTTTGGCTGGCTTTGCCCCTCTTATTCCTAACTATGCTGTTTCTCTACCGGTTAGAAAACATCAAAATTGGTCGGGCATTTAATGCCATTCGTGCCGATGAATTGGCAGCTGCGGCTATGGGAATTAATCCCACCTATCACAAAGTTTTATCCTTCACTTTCGGGGCAGTTTTAGCGGCAGTTGTGGGGGCGGTAAGCGCCCATTTTCTCAATACTTGGAATTCCCGTCAAGGCACTTTTGATGCCAGTATTATTTTCTTGGCTTTCGTTTTAATTGGTGGTTCAAGAACTTTTATCGGTCCAGTGGTGGGAGGCATTGTTTTAACTGCTTTGCCCGAAGTTTTACGCGCCCTCGGCGGCGTGAATGGTTTACCAATTTGGTTGGGGAATTTCTTGCGCGATGGTCGTTTGATTATTTTTGGAATTTTAATTGTTTTGGGAACCATTTTTTATCCCCAAGGCTTAATCACACCTGAATTAATCAAAAAACTAATTCCTTTTAAAAGAGGTTCCTCTTCTAGTCAAGAAGTTGATTCCTAATTACAGCAGATATAATTGTTAATAAATAAGCGGGAAAATCAAAGGTAATTAATTATGGAACTTCAAGATTATTTCTTATTTTTCAAAACTCATAAATATGTACGCGGATGACTCTTCAGGGAGTCAACCTTAATCTCTCCACATTTTCTCAAGCTAGTCAAATCCGAGAAGGAAGCATCTCACCTTTGTAACTCCTAAATTAAGTTTTGTGTCAAGCTATACCAAATAAGCAAGACGGATCACTACTACTAGCGAATCACTACCCAGTGAGAAAAAAAACGATCCGCCTCAAAACTATGGCAAAATTTCACTTTTTTTAGTATGATGACTGGAAGTTAATTTACCCCTTGCAGAAAAATGTTAAAAATTCCTAACAAAGCCGCACTCTTAGTTAGCATCTGTAACCTTGCTTTCCTTGCCTAGCTTGTCCATTAAGCCTGTTTTAGCCCAAGCACCCAGTCTAGGAAATGGCATTCTCTGCGTTGCTAGGGGGAAGACAGACAAAGGAACGAAAATCTATTTTTATACCTCTGTCATTGATAACGCATCGATCCAGAGAAAACGGCCCGTTGCCGTAACAATAGTGGAATCAGTGACGGACATTGCCGAAGGAGACGTGGTGATTATCGACAAAGAACATCAATCTATCACGATTGATGCCTTTGGAGCGGCCACTCCCCCACAAATGCAACCCGTGGGACTAGCTCTAACAACCTATCAGGGCAATAATACCTTTAAAGGCAAGAGTCAAGCTGGTACTCCTCTAAGCTTTAGTTTAGACAACAATGATCGCGTCTTTAAACTTCAGCACGGTAATGTCAACTATACTGGGGTTTGCCACTAATCTCGACGAAGTACAGACAGCCTGCTTGCAGACACGAGTTCTGGATTGATTCCCCGTCTTCCCTCCTGACAATAAAAAATGGTCGATGCCAGTGTCAGGCAGATACTAATCAACACCCATTAAGATGACCTTGACAGATACTACAGAAAAAGTAATTGTCCAACCGGACATACTTAACGAAACCGCGGCAATTGTCCCCGAAGCTCACAGGTTTTCCCAAGACTATCAACTCCTTCACTCCCTCGAAGGACGCTGGCGGGTCAAGATCGAGCGCCTGGGTTACGATCCTGACTATGCCAGCAACTTAGTGGCAATATTAGAGGATAGTAATGTCATCGGACAAGTTCGCTGCAATGAGGCGGCTGAATCCCTGATTATTGAATACAATTACGAGGAAATTTCCCCCGAACAACTACGGGAATATATCCTACTCTCGATGGAAGAAGCCGATCGCGGCTATCTCCTAACCACCAAGGCAGCGACAGCACCCACATCCCACGAAATTAACTATTGGGAGCGGTTGGGCATTCCCGCTGCCAGTTTAGCCCTCGCTCTTGTCGCCGTTCCCCTAGAACTCCCCCCCTTGCTCGTTGGGGGGTTAATTTTAGCCGCCTGTCTGCCCGCCTACGGTCGAGCTTGGGAAGGCATCAGCGAAGAAAAACAATTGACTGTCGATTTCCTCGACTCCCTTGCCATCACCCTCAGCGCCGCCCAGGGCCATTTCATTCCCCCCGCCTTCATGATCAGTTTGATCGAATCTGGGGAAGTAATTCGCGATGTCACCGCTCGCTCCAGCGAACGTCAGACCCTAGATTTACTGGACAGTTTGGGCAAATATGCCTGGATCGAACAGGACGGCGTAGAAGTGCAAGTTCCCCTCAAAGACGTAAAAGAAGGCCATCTCGTCATAGTCTATCCGGGAGATTTAATTCCCATCGACGGCAAGATTATCCGGGGACAGGGACTAATTGACCAACAGAAACTGACGGGAGAATCGGTTCCCGTCCACCGGGAAGTAGATGATGAGGTCTATGCTTCCACCCTGTTAGTAGAGGGACAATTGGCAATTCTCGTGGAAAGGACGGGGAATAATACCCGCGCCGGGGTAGTCGTGGAACTGATGAAAGCCGCTCCCGTCCACGACACCCGCGTAGAAAACTATGCCGCCAAATTTGCCAACATTGCCGTGTTGCCCACCCTACTGATTGGGGCGGGCATTTTTGCATTCACGGGAGATTTAGCCCGGACAACGGCCATTATCACCCTCGACTTCGGCACTGGCATCCGCGTATCTGTCCCCACCGCCGTCTTAGCCGGATTAACATACGCTGCCCGGACCGGGGTTTACATCCGCAGCGGCCGGGCGATCGAAATGTTGGCAAAAGTCGATTGCGTCGTCTTTGACAAGACGGGAACCCTGACCCAGGGCAATGCTTCCGTCACCGACATTCAAGTTACCGCCGAGGGAGTTACCCCAGCAGAAATTCTCTGTCTGGCGGCCTCGGCGGAACAGGGGTTGAGCCACCCCGTTGCCCATGCCATCGTCCAACAGGCCCAACAACAGGGGACGGAAACGAAAACCTGCGAGGAGTGGGATTATCGGGTTGGATTGGGAGTGGTCGCCCAAATCGAAGGGCGGCAGCTACTGGTGGGGAGCAGCCGCTTTATGAAAACGGAAGGGATCGACATTAGTGCCAGCGAGCAGTTTAAGACAGGAGGCATTTCTCTGGCTTATGTGGCCCGGGATGGCATCCTAATTGGCGTTATCATGTATGCCGATCCGATCCGCACCGAAAGCCCCGGGGTAATTGCTGAGTTACACCAGCAGGGAATCAGCACCCATATGCTCACTGGCGATGTGCAGCAGGTAGCGGATGCGGTGGCCCAAGAGTTAGGAATGCGCCGGGATGAGGTCCACGCCCAAGCTTTCCCAGAACGGAAGGTGGAAGTGGTGCAGCAACTGAAAGCGCAAGGGAAAACCGTTGCCTTTATCGGCGATGGCATTAATGACTCGGCCGCCCTTGCCTATGCCGATGTCTCGATTTCCTTTGCCGCAGGGAGCGACATCGCTCGGGAAACTGCCGACGTGGTACTGATGGATAACGATCTCAGCGGCTTGACCCATGCGATCGAGATCAGCAAGCAAGTGATGGACATTATCTACCAAAATGCCTTAATTGTGGGAATTCCTAACTTTGGGGCGCTGGCGGTGGGGGTCCTCTTTGCCCTCGATCCGATCCTAGCGATTATCATCAATAATGGTTCGGCAATTTTAGCCGGACTGAACGGCTTGCGCCCGGCCCTCGGTGGCGAGAAGACGACCTATCGAGATGCGGCGAACGTCTAACAGTCAAAATCCAAAATCGAGCAAATTTGTGAGGTCTCATGGAATTTTTATTAGGTATTGAACCGATTTTCGCCCTAGGGGTTGGTTTGGCGGCACTGGCGATTGCCCCCGCTATTGGGGCCTTAAGCAACCCTGAAACTGGGGAAAAGGTCGCCGAAACCGGGCGCGACATGACTAAACAGGGAATCAAGTGGGGTGCAGAGGCCGCTGACACCGTGCAAACCTATCTAGCTGAGGCCAGCGAATCCTGGAACGATCTGGTAGCGGAAGCACAGGCCGAAATCAGAACCGCTAAAAAAGCTAAGGCAACTAGCGAAAAATAGACAGTTAATAGTGAACAACTCATTCAGGAGGTTTTTATGGAAGAATTACTGGTTTTTGGCGGTGTTGGAGTCGTCGCAATTTTAGTATTGGGTTCCCTAGTTGGTTTAGTTAGTCCCCAGACCGGCAAAGCCATTACAGATACAGGTCGCAATGCGGCCAAAAGCGGGATCAAATTAGGGATGGAAGCTAGTGAAAAACTGCAAGCTACTTTTGCCGAAGCTGGTCAATCTTGGCAAGATTTAGTGGCAGAAGCGAAAGCGGAAACAGCGGCGGCAAGAAATACGACTCAAATCACTTCCGTAGAGGAAACGTCCCAATCCTAATCCCTAATTGACCGATCGAGAAACCCACTCGATAACTGCAATTTTGTAGGGGGGCATTCTCTTAGCCCCCTCCTTTAAAATCTCAAGGAAAGTATCAAATACCTAAGCAAAATTAATTAGGGTTGGCTGAATAAATCTAAAAAACTTGTTGGATAAGACTTTTAGACTTTTTTGACCTCAAAAAGTTCCAGCCGAGAGTGATCCGGGCGAAAATTCGGGGACTTTTTCCCCGAAAATTAGGTAATTTACCAGATGAAAATGGGTAAAACCCTACACCCCACACCCTACACCCTGCCCCCACGAAAAACTTTTTCAGCAGACCATACTTAAGGAGTAGTTCAACAATGACCCGAGAATATATGCACGAACATTTGAAAGAGCTAATCGTTGAGAAGGCACTTCATCTCTGTTGCGACCCCATTGAAGAAATTGCCCGAGAATGGGCAGAAAAAAAAGACTTTAATCAAGGGGGAATTAATATTTTACAAGATCCCCATCGCTATGAAAAGTATTTAGAAGAGGCCAAAGAAGTCGCTGACGAATTTAGAAAACATATCATTCAGTTTTTACCAGAAACTAAAAATTAGTCAGAGGTAAATGTGAACTCTCCTAACTTCAGTAATGGCAACTTAAAACTAGATCAATTTTTATTCTGTGGGTTAGGATATTTCGGACAGCATTGCGTCGTCGCACTCAAGGAATTCGGAGTCAATGTCTTGGCGAGCAGCGGAGATTTATCTTGAATGTCGGGGTAAAGACCCCCGCTTTTAGCGACGGGATGAAACCCCGACCAGTATAAAACAGCACTTCGACAAGCTCAGTGACACGAAGCACGACATTTCGACACATTTCGACAGGCTCAATGTAAAAGCTCAATGTAAAAGCTCAATGTTCACTGAAATCTTGACAATCCGATGCTCTAAAGGTTAAGATAAAATAAGTTGTTTGAGGTTGATAAACAATGATTGTCTTAGAAACGAAAGCCGTGGTCAAACCAAGTCAGTGTTCTGCCATTGATGAAGCTATTCGTACAGTACAATTCATCCGTAATAAGGCTTTAAGGCTTTGGATGGATGCCAAGAGAGAAGACAAAATCGATAAATATTCTCTCAATAAATATTGTGCAGTTCTCGCTAAACAGTTCAAGTTTGTCGATACTCTAAACTCTACGGCCAGACAAGCATCGGCTGAACGGGCATGGTCAGCTATTGCTCGTTTCTATGACAATTGTAAGAAAAAGGTTAAAGGGAAAAAGGGTTATCCTAAGTTTCAGAAAAATAATCGTTCTGTGGAATACAAAAACTCTGGGTGGAAATTATCAGAGGATAGAAAGAAAATCACTTTCACAGATAAGAAAAACATTGGCACGGTTAAACTAAAAGGAACCAGAGACCTAAACTTTTACCCTATTGACCAAATTAAACGAGTTAGGATTGTTAAACGAGCGGATGGTTATTATGTCCAATTCTGTCTTAGCGTTGATATTCGGGAATATGCTAAACCCCTAGAACCAACAAAAAGATGTGTGGGATTGGATGTAGGTTTAAAAGTTTTCTACGCTAACAGTGATGGGGAAACGGTAGAGATACCGCAATACTATCGCAAGGCAGAAAAAAGATTAAATCGACTGAATCGGAAGAAATCTAAAAAGTTTAGAAAAGGTCAACCCCAATCAAACAACTACCAAAAAGCTAGAAAGAGATATGCTAGAAAGCATTTAAGAGTAAGTAGGCAACGTAAAGGCTTTGTCGAAAAAGAGGCATTGCGCGTCATTAAATCTAACGATTTCATCGCCTACGAAAACTTAAATATTCAAAGCATGGTAAAAAACTCTAAACTTGCTAAATCTATTAATGATGTGGCTTGGTCTATTTTTCGACAATGGTTAGAATATTTTGGTTTTAAATATGGTAAGGCTACGGTAGCAGTAGCCCCCCATAACACGAGTCAAAATTGTTCTAATTGTGGTCAAAAAGTCCCTAAATCTCTATCTACGAGAACCCATACTTGTCCCCATTGTGGTTATGTAGAAGATAGAGACATTAACGCCGCTATCAACATTCTCAAAAAGGGACTAAGTACGGTGGGACACACCGAAACTAATACGCTTGGGGAGAGATTCCCTCTGGCGAATGCTGGATACGTCCTGCCAGATTAAGGAAACTCTATGAACCAAGAATCCTTCGCTTTTAGCGACGGGAGTGTCAATATGCTATTTGGTGGCACGTCTGAATTTTCCACAAATGCTACCCCCCCAATCTCCTATCAAGTGGTTAGCTCACTTCCTGGGCGAATCCGCTTGCGTGTCCCTTTCCTGCGCCAAAACCTAACAGGACAAAATATTCTCCAGGGAGCGATCGCTGCTCTAGAAAGCGTTATCAGCGTCCGCATTAACCCCTTGGCTAACTCAATCATTGTCACCTTTGCTGAAGGGAAAATTTCTCCCGCGCAATTAGAGCAAGAACTGGCAACTGCGATCGGCAAGGCCGTAGCTTCAGCGAACCCAGGGGCAGAAGTCCCCCAGAAAGCCGAATTCAAGGCGAAAAAACAAGTTCCTCGTCCCCCGGAAGAGAAATTGCTGGTGAGGGAAAATCTGGCCGATGCAAAGGTGGGACGAACCGAAACAGTGATCAGTCCCCAGCTAGGAGAAAGTAAAGATGACAAAATTCCTCTAAACGAGATAACGAGCCAAACTTTAGTTTATCGGCAGCTGGAAGCCTTGCCCGTCAATTCTTGGCAGCGCCGGTGTCAAGAGCAGGCTGAATCGATCGAGAAACTGGAAGATCGCCTCGCCGCCTTACAGCCGGTGGCAGCGATCGGTTCAGCTTGGCTGAGGCGGTGGTACGTCCACAGTCCGGCAACCATAGATTGCGCTGCCAGCACCGGCAGTGGTGCGCTGGTGGCCTTCCCCAAAACCCCAGAGTCTGAGGCACAATGGCAAGAGTTGGCAGCGGGGCAAAGGCAGGCGATCGCCGAATTGGAGCAATGCCTTGCCGATGTGCAGCGCCTAGCCGTTATTGGAGAAGCTCGATTGAAAAAATATCGCAAATACCTTTAAAAGTTCCAAAATACAGGCTCGCAGTCTCTATTTCAGGTACGAGGAGCGCAACTGATTAGGCCTTGTCTAGGACTAAATTGCCAATTCGATCGAGAATTTTTACCCGAAGGGAAGAGAGGGGCTAGTTGTCTGCCCTCACCTGAGAATTGACTGCCGGGCTATCCTGAGAAACCCATACCGTTTCAACTAAACTAGATCTGTGAAAATCAAGGCTCTTAAAAATGACCGCCAAGCAAAAAATGATTTTTCGGCTGACTTCTCCCATCAACCGGTTTCTCTTCACGCTGACAGTGGCAATTTTCGTTTATTTAATCACGGGAGAATTTTACCAGGAATTGCGGTTTCTCTTGGCTTACGATCTAGCGATACTAAGTTATTTGAGTGTTTTAGCAGTGCAAATGTCCAAAGCGACTGCGGAAGATACCTTTCGCTTGTCTCAACAGCAAGAACCCAAGGGTATTAGCACTTTATTTGCTGTGCTGCTATTTTCTGGTATGGGGTTAATTGCTCTTTCTTTATTGCTCAACAACTCGAAGCAATGGTCTCCCTTGTTGACGAATTTGCACATGGGATTATCCTTATTAGCGATCTTTTTGTCTTGGACTCTGGTACATACTTTTTTCGCTCTGTATTATGCCAGACTCTACTACGATGAACTATCCGCAGAAGATTCATCCGCTTACCGCAAAGGTTTAGACTTTCCCAATCAAGAACTGGTGGATTATTGGGATTTCATGTATTACTCTTTTACTATCGCTATGTGTTACCAAACATCGGACGTATCCATTGAAAGTGTTGCGATGCGACGCATGACACTCTTTCATTCCATCCTCTCTTTTATCTTAGTAGCAGTAGTCATCGGTTTAGTGGTAAACATAATTTCTAATCTCATTTAATGGTGAAACAAACTTCTAATATAACCTGTGTATTCTGGTTCCAAAGCTCTGCCTTATTCATATATATCATTCTCCAGGTAGAACCTGAAAATGGCGTTACTAGGTAGAACTTGGGAACGAGGTAAAATAACCTGTGTGGAACAGACTTCTAGCCTGTGGAAGTGCCTAAGTTTTAAGAAATTAAGGTGAGTTTCTGGCATCAAAATAAATCATTAAAATGATAAGGACAGGTTTCAGGGATGTTAGAAGGGGGAGAGTCAATCAAATACAGGTCAACTGCATCCGAATAGATCCCTTGCCATTCTACTTCTAGCTTAGGCTTCATTGATGGACTGTAGCGACGCTTAAGAGTGTTAGAGAAAGCTTTGATTTCGGCTTGCCAATGGCGATTACACTCAGGCTTATTAGCATAATCAATCTTCAGAAAGTGTTGCATAATTCGAGTTAGTAAGAAGACCACTGCTTGATAATCACTACGTCCCAAAGCTTCGATCTCCTCAATCAGGTTTTCCCAGTCCAATTCTTGGACATTTTGTTCTTTTAATGCTTGGGCTTGTTTCATTGTCCATTGATAGAAATCTGTCTCGTAAATTTTATCGATAGCTATCTGACTCATAAGTTAAACTCCTGTTAGATTGCAATAAAAAAACTATACAAATATAGATAAGTAGTCGTGCAAAATTAATTTCCTAGTGAAGATAGGCAAGAGGCAAGAGGTAAGAGGTGGTTAGATATGTGTAATTAATTTTGCTTAGGTACTTAGCAGCGGCTTTATTAGTCCCGACTTACATAAGCAAAGACAAATATTTCCAGTTAAGCTCAGTCTAACCTTAAACGAGGCAAATGTCTATTTGGGGGGAGTATCCCATTTTCGAGGTTTATCCTAAAACTGGAACCCAACAGACAATCCAAAATCCAATTCGTATTTTACTATACAGTTTGCTCCATCAGGTTGGAAGAGTCAACTCTTTTAGATGTAGGTGCGGTATGATGACACAAGTGTAGGTTTTTCACAAAGTCTAATTTCTAATTAAAAAAGGAGAAAAACCAAAGTGGAGTGCGATCCTTTCACCTCAAAATCCTATTTATCCCCTAAATCTCCGTCTTTTCCCGATTATTTTCACCTGATGCTCTTAACTGGCCGCATCTTATTGCAGCACAGTACCACCACCGAACGAGTGCATCAAACCATTCAACAATTAGCGGAAAAATTCGGGGTAGAAGTCCGGGTATATTGTGAATATGAAGCCATTAAACTAACCGTAAAGAGTGAAAATGAATATTCCTCACACTTTAGTCGTCCCATCACCAGCATTGCCGTTAATATGGCTTTAATTACTCAGGTTTTTTTATCGATCGAAAAGTTTCAGCAAAATCGTTTAACCTTGACTGAGTTAATCCAGAAATTAGAAAAGATCGATAAATATCCCCCTATTTATTACCCTCGCTGGTTCATTATTCTGATGTTAGGCCTTACAGGGGCAAGTTTAGCCCGTATTTTTCAGGGAGACTGGGCTTCCTTTGTGATTACGGGAATTGCTACAGCAGTGGGCGTTATCTTACGGCAAGAACTGGGGAAAAGGCATTTTAATCCTTTTTTACTTAATTTTCTAGCTGCTTTTTTGGGGGGATGTATCGGGGGAGTGGCAGGCCCACTGGGATGGAGTTCTACTCCTAATATCTGTTTTCTCATCCCGTCGATGATGTTAGTACCGGGGGTTCATCTGATTAATGGAGTCTTAGATTTAGTCGAGAATCATATTCCCATGGGCATGGCACGTCTAGAGTATAGTTTGGTGATTCTTAGTTCAATCGCCTTTGGTTTACTTCTCTCGACAACGGTTACAAACGCCTTGCTGCCTGTCAGTAATCCTGTTTCTCCCTTGCCTCTATTTGAAGATGTTATTTTTGCTGGATTAGCGGCTATGGGGTTCGCCATTTTCTTTAATGTGCCGCCGAAAATGTTATGGGCTTGCATTGTCTGTGGCATGGTGGGACATGGGGTAAGATGGTTGTGTATTGACCATGGACCAGGTATTATTTGGGGTAATTTAATTGCTTCTGCTGTTGTTGGGACAATGGCGCTTTATTTTTCTCATCGTTTTCATGCGCCACCGGCTGTAATCGCTTTTGGGGCGGTAGTGGGAATAGTACCAGGAATCTTTGCGTTTCAAGCAGCAAGCGGCTTAATTCAGATTATGACCATACCAGAGAATGCTAGTTCTTTATTACTTGCCACCACCCTAGGCATGATGACAAAAGCTTTTTTAATGACTTTAGCTATTCCCATTGGGTTAGCTATACCTATCCTTTTACGCTTTCAACGCCAACCCAATTTTTAGAAAGGATTTAGGGTGATTTCCTCTAAAGAAATTACCAGAGTGTCAATTATCTGCTGTCAGAGCTTGGCATTGTTAAACTCTGCCAAAGGTAAATTTGTTCTCGGAAATCACCTAGATATTCTGTTTCTTAATATAGCGGTATTCAGAGTAATGAGGTACACTGACTTTCTTCCCCATTCATAATTCATAATTCATAATTCATAATTCATAATTCATAATTCATAATTCATAATTCATAATTCATAATTCATAATTCATAATTCATAATTCATAATTCATAATTCATAATTCATA
>NZ_SFBO01000188.1:0-18588 GCF_007095705.1 Microcystis sp. Msp_OC_L_20101000_S702 | reverse complement strand
ATCAGAAAAGTCATGATCAAGCTAGAGGTTTAAAGACTGATCGGGTTCCAATTATTTTTATTAATAAATATTTTACACAATTCATACCAGGTAAGCAAGAGAGCTACGCCACTACTACCAAATCATTACCAAGTGATTAAGTAGGTAGGTGTTAAAAGTTCTCAGGCACCCCCCTTATCAAGGGGGACAGGGGGGATCCCCCCGCCCATCAGCACCCCCCTTATCAAGGGGGGCAGGGGGGATCAGACGCAAAATCTATCTTCAATTTAATTATAACTACTTACTTATAAACTGTAATGATTAAACAATAGAGCGAGAAATTGAAATCCCTAAAGGGATCAAGTGACTATATCTCGTCGCTGCGAATACTATCCACCAAATTCTGTCGCATCTCTAGGAATTCTCGGGATAGCCGCAAAGAAGCCGGGGTTACCTCGTGGTCACGGTGGGCGAAAGGATTGACGATATCCTTAACCACGCGACTGGGACGAGCGTGGAGGACAACGATGCGGGTGGCGAGTAAGAGAGTCTCTTCCACGTCATGGGTGATGAAAAAGATCGTTTTCCCTGTTCTCTGCCAAATGCCTCTGAGATGGGTTTGGATCGATTCGCGGGTGAGCGCATCGAGTGCGCCAAAAGGTTCGTCCATGAGAATAATCGCTGGTTCGGCGGCTAGGGTACGGGCGATCGCTGATCGTTGTTGCATCCCTCCGGAAAGCTGATAGGGGAAGAAATTCGCCGCTTCCGAGAGTCCCACCATCTCCAAAGTGGCGGATACCCTTTGTTTTCGTTCCCGATCGCTCACTCCTTTCATTTTTGGCCCAAACTCGACATTTTTGGCGATCGTTAACCAAGGGAACAGGTTAGGACGAGAGAACCACTGAAACCACCGCCGATAATGGCGATCGCCAGTTGAGAAACAGTCACATCGGTCATGTCCTTGTCCTGTATTATAATTCATCCAAGATTGTATTATGCTTCATTTAGAATACAAAGACAAGGCTGCGATGCTACGGGGCGGCTACATCTAAAATGAGAGTGCCTGGTGAACTATCCCTAAATTGACGAAGGTAGTAGCTTCCTTTACTGTATCCTTCGATTCTGTGGCAAAATCGGGCATAATTTGGTAGAATTCCTTCAAATAAAAATGAAACAACAGATTGATTTTATTCTCGATACAACCAAGAAATATTAAAGTAATCTTAAGGTTAAGATAGTTTTAAAATGTAGCAAATGTACTTGGTATTCACAATTTTAAAAGCACAACCCCAAGGGTAGAATCGAGTAAAGCCAGTTTCGGCTTTGTTTGGCATTCAAATTTGTTTAAGTCCCATTAGAGTAGAATTGCAGTAGGAATGGGAACTGGCAGAAAGTCGGTTACAAGGTTGGTGACTATGAATTTCCGGGGAATTTTTCTTAGATATCTCATGCTGGTTCTGGTGTTGACCCCAACGCCGGTTTTAGCCCAGCAGACAGATGTTATGATCGCACCCACTCAAATTGATATCGTGGGGATGAAAGGAGCGATCGCAACTCGACGTTTATTTGTGAAGACTCCCCAGCCTATTGAAGCAATGCAGCTGATTCCTCCCGATCTTAATAGCTCTGATGGAACTCAAATATTACCGCCAGCAGCAGTCCAGATTCCAGAAATGTCGCCCAAACAGCCACAAAACCGATGTCAAGCTTCAGGTATTGAAAGAATTGCTGCTAGTCTAGAAAAGTCTAATGAAGCAATTCTCCCTGTCTGTTTTGACTTAAAAGAAGCCCCTAGCGGAGAATTTTCCAGTCAGCTACAACTCAGCTATCAAGGGGGACAGCAGCTTGTTCCGATTATTGTCAAAGTGAAGGATTTTGGGCTGTTACCACTGGCTGTTCTCTTCGTTGGAACTGGCATGGGAATTGCTGTTTCTACCTATCGTTCTCAGGGTCAGCCGCGAGATGAAATTTTAGTGCGGGTTGGTCGCCTGCGTGGGGAAATGCAGGAGGATAAAGAATTGGTTAAAGCACCTTCGTTTCAAGGGCAAATTGAGGCTTATTTGTATGATGTGAAAGTTGGGCTTCAGGGAGATCAATTAGAGGCAGCGCAAAGTGGGATTGAGCAAGCGGAACAAGTTTGGGCGAAGTGGATTAAAGGACGCACTGATTGGCTCAATCAACTGGCATATTGGCAGGAACTAAATCAGCGATTGCAAGATTTAAACCCCAATATTCCTTATGTGCAGATGGTGCGCCAGGAAATGGAAGTTGTCAGTGCTGAAGCTTCTGAGTTGGAAGGGCCGGATAAATTGCGCGATCGCCTGGATGAATTGGCTGGACAAATCAATCGCTTCCTGCAAGTTCAAGCATTAGGAAAGCAGTTACAGAATTTGTTAGCCCAACTTCCCTCGGAAGAGAAAGCTAACTGGGAATCGAAAATTCTGGCTTGGGAAAGGCAAATCAATCAGATTCAGCCTTCTGAGTTGACGCAGGATGCTCCTCTGCTGGCGGAGATGGAAGGGGCGATCGCAGAAATGACTCAATTGGTAGCACAGCAGTCGGGTACGTCAGTCATGGCAAAGGGCATCTTGAGCATACCCCATCTCGCTCCCGCACCTTCGGCTCGTCCTTTGAGCTGGGAGCGAGAGGTTTCTGGTGCAGGGTGGCGACTGCGGTGGTTTACGGGGGTGAGTTATGCGATCGCACTAACTAAAACTCCAGTTTTTAGATTTGTATCACCAAGTATTGGCCGCAAGATTGAAAGCTTGGGACAGAAATTTTTATGCTTCTTCAGGTTGATTGAGCTTGCCATAAGCTACATCGATCACCTTTATGATAGTAGCAATGGACCGATTTCTTTGATAATTTTTAGGACAGGAGTAGCTATTTCTCCAATGCTTGTTGCTGCTTCTTTTAATCCGTCTAAACTGAGTTCGTACCAGGGACGACGAGGGTTAGAGCTTGCGGCTTCTTTGACTAAAGTTTCAGCGTCTTGAGCCATTTTTTGGGTGGTATCTATTTGTTCGGGTGTGGCTTGTTTACTGATTTCATTGATGGTTTTAAGTAGTTGATCTAATTGTGTTTTTAGATCGTTATTGACATCAGCTTTTGCTAAGGTGTTAAAGCTTTCCTGAATGCTATCTGCTATAACAATGGGAGCAGAAATATTAGCATTATCACCAATTTTAATGATTTTTTCTTTACTCATGGTTTTCTCCGCAACGTTGTCTCCAGTTTGGGATTGTTGAATAATAAGTTGATGGATATTAGAATGGGAGATCAGGCTTTGGGTTTCTTGGGGTAAGATTTTCGATGACTCTTGATTAGAGCGCGTCCCAATTTCTTCTTCTAGGATTTCAATTAGCTCTAGCATAGCATACATTATGCTGTTTTTCTGACGTTGAATTTCTTCATGGCTAATAATTCCTCTGTTTTCGTTAAAGAAAGCTTGTTGTAGCCTAGCTTTATATCCAATGACTTCATTTTTGAAGCGAGGAGAGTATTGGGTGACAAATTCTAGTAATTGTTGACTAGCATTTCTGAAATCACCTTGTTCAATTATATCTTTGATATTGTTGAGAGTAATAGACATACTTTATTCTTTGGGAAGGGCTAAAGTTCGATTCAAAATTAATTTGTACAAAGGAAATATAAAAATATAAAAAACAAAAAACATTATTAGTGCTATAGTATTGGTTCTGAAACTACTATTGGCCGAGCCAAATACAATAGAAGAGATTAATACCCCTAATGCAATTGGTAAAATCGCAAAACTAATAAATTGGAAATTATCAAATCTTCTTCGCATTGTTAAGCTAGTGGATTGAAAAAATAATACTATATTCAACAAGATTAATATTATTAGCCAAGATAATTCATTTTGGCTTAAACTAGATAAAACTATTCCCAAAAATATCGTTGCAATTATCAAGGCTAGTACATAAAGCCCAATCCATCCCATAGTCGCCCAATTGCTATATTTTCGGATAACCAATAAGAATATTCCTAGCATCAGAAATATTGTGTGAAAAAACCAATGAATCTCGTAAGGCAAAAAGTAATTATAGTTACTAGATCCATCCAAGAAGTCTTTCATACTCCGACACACCTGACCCTCATCTTTATACGGTGTTTGAAAATGACTAACTTCAACTTCACTGCATTCAGTTGACGTTTCCATCCTAACCAAACTAGCAGTTCTATACATTGCGGTTGCCGTCATTGTTAAAGAACTAGAAGTAATAATAACTGCACATAAAGTATAAATAATTATCTCCAGTAGTCCTATTCCAGAAGATGTATTTCCATATTCTTTTTCAACGTTATATAGCGATTGTTTAACAATCCAAAAAATAAAGATACCTGCTTCAACAAACATTATCAAGACAATAAAATATTGGATAAATTCATCAATTATTTTTGGATTAATAGTTAAAAATACGAATAAATTAAGAATAAGATTAACTAATAATCCATAATAAATACAATAATGAACTTTTGTTACCCAAAATCGAGGATAATTCAACAATAAATAGCGATCTATTTTTTGTAATTGTTTGGGATTAGTTAAAATGCGAAGAAAATTAGGAATGTTCATTTTTCTTTTTTAAATAATTTGCGAGTTGATTTACTAATATCCCTAAAATAACTGAGAGATATATTTTGCTGATTAGCAAAAAGATTTAGAATGTCTCTGCTAGTAACATTTCTGGGCGTATCAACAAGAAATTGATGATGACCAACCATATCTATTCCATAATAATCAATTTCTTGCAGTAGATCTGTTAATTTTTCTTTAGATAGCTGACAGCCCAACTCGAAGGTATTTTCCCTCCTCTGCTCCGCAAAGACTTGCACGTTCCCATTGTATAAAGCTTGGCCATCTTTAATAAAAATAATATTGTCAGCAATATTTTCAACATCATAAATATTTTGAGAACTTAAAATGATTGATTTAGGAGCCATCAAAGAATCAGCTAAATATCTTAAATCTTGTAAAAAAAGCAACTGAGTGTTAATATCAAGGTTTGCCAAAGGTTCATCTAAAATCAGAAGTTTTGGATTCCAGACTAGAGCTTTAGCTAAAGCAAACCGCATCTTAAACCCCCCAGAAATTTCTTTCCAAGTGTAATCTCGATATTTATCGAGCCCCAAACGGCTAATAATAAAATCTACCTCCTCTTCATTCGTTTTGCCTTTGATTCCATGAATTGCGGCTGAGAAATGCAAGTTATCGGCTAATAGACCTTCCCATTCTGATAATTCTTGAGGAATATAAGCAATTTGCTGTTTTATTTTATATAAATCTTGTTTGTTATCTTTATCCAAAGCAGGATATCTAATTTGACCACCCGTTTTTCGCAAATTACCAGTAATAATTTTGAGTAAGGTGGTTTTACCGTTACCATTTTCACCAACGATAGCAGTGATTTCTTCTAATTTTAATTCAACTTTGGGGATAGAGAGAGTAAACTGACCGGATTTACCCCTATAAGTTTTGGTAATATCTTCTCCCAAAAACACAACATTGGCATCGGAAGGCTGTAATGTTATAGAAGAAGAGTCCTTTTTTTGTTCCCGAGAAAGCCTCTTGGCTCTTTCAAGTGGAGTTTCTCGAAAATTAGTTGTTTCATCGGATGTGAGAGAGCTATCGAGTTCCTGGTTTTCACCTATTTCTTGACTAGCATCAGATACATTATCTAGGGAGTTGTAATTACTATTTCTTGTACTTATAGCAATTAGTTTAGGAAGCTCGGAATACTCTAAGATTGATTCAATTAACTCTAAAATACTATATACTAATTTTGTTTCTTGCTCTCCGAAATCTTTTTCAGGAAACCGACGTTTGTCATCTCTCATAGCCACGAACCTACGCCGAATATCAGTAGCATCCGGTTTAGAAACCTGATTTGTTCCGAAATCGCCAACAAAATCCATTAATCGTTTAGTTGCTAAATCCATTTGGTTATTCTCAACAAGTTTTTGAACTTCTTGTGCACGACGACTACGGGCTGTTGATGTAGCTGATGATGTTTCCAACATTAAAATGTTTTCTCCGATAGAGGTTTATGATTACAGATGCCCAATAAAATCTGAAATGATTTTAAATTATAGTAACTGTTCAGGGGAGGACAAGTAGCCAGTGGCATTGACTGTGTGGAAGGACTCTATGACCAGGGTGTTCGGGTTGACCAATTCCCCTCGCATGGCAGCAATCGAAGATAACCACCAATTTCCGGGCGGGGATGGCGCGTAAGGCTTCGGTAAAATCAGTCCCCGCGATCGCAGTTTCTGCCAGTGAAGTTCCAGAAGTACAGTCCGCATCCACAGGTAACAGGTATTCCCCCGCATGAGGACCAAAATCCACTTGTCCACCGTGACTAGAAATGTAGATCACTACGCTAGAATCGACATCGCTCTTCTGAGCGATAGAACTCAAAGCCTCTCGCAGATTTGCTTGTGTTGCCTGACTATCTAACAGTAACTGCACATTGTCCGGCACATAGCCCCCATAATTCGGACTGACCAGCAAATTATAGATGTCCTGAGCATCTTTGAGGACAGTGGCAGGCAGAGGATTGATTTTTTGATAATTAGCGATGCCCACAATAAGAGCATGGGCATTTTCTAGAGCAGGCATAAATCAATTTTGTTCAGACAGATTATCTGACCTTTTAAAGATAACATAGGGTAGTGGGGCAACGATATTATTAAAAGGGGCGCGGACGGTGATCGCCAGTTGGGAAACAGTCACATCGGTCATGTCGTTGTTCTGTATTATACTTCATCCAAGATTGTATTATGATTCATTCAAAATACAAAGGTAAGGCTGCGATACCACGGTGCGGCTACATCTAAAATGAGAGTGTCTGGTGAACTATCCCTAAATTGGCTAAGATGGTGCAGGGTTGGGGATTAGCAGGCGTAAAATCGGAAAACAATTAGACAAAATAATGAGCAAATAGCCTATCATTTGCCAAATTTGCCGATTTATCCTCAAAAGTGATGATACTTTGCCCTCATGTTTTTCAAGAACAACTGGATTCTCTTTGGGGTAGCGTAGATTCCACAAACAGATGATTTGATCTTCTCCACCAGATGCTAATCTGCCTCCATCAAAGCTAAAAATGCCAGTGAGCTTATTGCTTTCTGATGTGCAAGGATTGATTGAGTTGTTAACTCGAGGTATTGACTATTTCAAGTTAAAACCGTCGGAACTGCCTAAGACGACTATTCTTCTAGATAATGGTTATCATCCTGACAAAATAGAGAAAGAGTTAGTTAAGGTCTATCTAGAGATAATGACTAAAGTGGGATCACTCTGAGGTTTAAAATGTTCTATATGGCATTTACCATCAACCAATCGACTTTCACAATAACAACATATTTCCCCCTGTTCTGTCATCAACGCTTTAATTAGTATTTCTTTTGGTTTTCCTGCTAAATTTTTAAAGTCGGGCTGCCAATCTGAGTTAGCTTGCTCTTTCCAATCCTTAAACTCTGGTGGTTCTTGTCTTTTTCTAATATACTTCATTTTCCGATAATTTCCTTGCGTCGAATAATAACTTCAGCTTTAATTAATTCTGGATCATCTTGAATTTTAGCTCTGAGATAATTGATTTTATTTTTAGCTGCCTCTAATTGATTTTGAGATATTTGTTCATAGATATCTTTCAAAGCTTCAGGGATTTCCTTGGGACGAGTTGTCTCTAATCCCATCAAATCTTCTAAAATTCGATCAACATTTTTGCCGTAGGACTCTTGCACGGGATGAAATTTTATTCCCATTTCTGTTTGTTCCATGAAGTGTAAACTTTCTGGCTGAACATGAGTGATAATATTAGGAGAATGGGTGGAAATAAAAAATTGACAGTTAGGAAAAACTTCTAGTAATTTAGGTACTACAAATCTTTGCCATTGAGGATGTAAATGTAAGTCAATTTCGTCAATGATAATAACGCCAGTACCCGTTAAGGGATCAGGATTTTGAGGATTAGCAATTGCCATTCTTCGAGCTAAATCTCCAAGCATAGCAATCAGACATTTTTCTCCATCAGAAAGTTGATTAACAGTAACTATTTTATTCTTTTTTGTTACTTCCATTCTCAAGGGATTACGACGGACGCTAAGATTACTAAAATCGGGTAGAAAACGTTCGATCGTTTCCCAAACTGCTTCCAATTGGGGATCAGGAAAACAAAAACCTTCTGGTTTAATTAGATCATACTGATATTTTCTATTTTCATTTTCTAAATCTTCTCGCTCGCGAAACCATTCAAAAAAAGTGCGAAAATCTGATCCACTGGTTAAAGCATTTTCGTAGGCACTTAGAGAATCAAATTGATGTTTTGTTTTAATTTTTAAGGGTATATCTAGCACGGCTCGATTAACAGAATAATAAACAAATAAAGGTAAGTTAATTTGTCCTTGATGCTCAGTAATTTGTCGTTGTATTTGTTGAGTGTATTCATTTAATTGGCTAAAATTACTCCCTTCCCCAGCGTGGCTATATCCAGTCCTAGTTTTTACTATTTTCCAAGTAATCTCTTGACTATCTTCCGTCGCCCCAGTGATTTCAATTATAGCCGTCCCCTTACCATTATTAATCTCGGTTTCGCTAATCTTTCGTCCACTGGCATTAGTATTTTTTAGGCGATTAACTAACCATGAAAGCATAATCGCCAAACTGTCTAAAATCGTGGATTTTCCCGCACCATTAACTCCTATAAATACGTTTAATTGCCGATGAAAGTCGATGTTTAAACTAACTACACCTCGATAATTAATAAGCTTTATAGACTTAATTTTCATGGATTTTTGTATCGGCAAGATTTGCTTATATTTGAGATAATTGCTAGAGAATGACTCTCGAATAATTGCCAGTAAAACTTAGATAGGGTTAAGAGACAGTAGGACAAGGAATAGAAAAAAATATCGACCAAAGAAATAATATCTAGTTTTGGCACAGAACTGGATAGTCATAATGATTATTTATCATTTACTCCCAACCAACTAAAAAAACCCCGGCTGACTTTCCCGATCGCTGCCGTCTGTGAGACAATCGATCGAGTGTTATCCTAAACTCTGCCAATTTTCATGTCCGACGACGCTACTATTCGCACTGCTGTACAACGTCTCTACAATACCTATCCTTTCCCCCCCGAACCGCTCCTAGACGAACCTCCTCCGGGTTACAATTGGCGCTGGAATTGGATTGCTGCCTATAACTTTTGTTCTCATCGTAAACCTGAACGAGAGGATATCCGCATTCTCGATGCGGGTTGTGGTACTGGTGCGGGAACCGAATATCTGCTCGCGCTCAACCCTTTTGCTAATATAGTCGCGATAGATATCAGTGAAAAAGCTCTAGAAATTGCCAAAGAACGCTGTAATCGTTCGGGAGTCGCACCAAAACACCGAGGTTCTCTGGATTTTCACCATTTACCCCTTGAATCCGCCACTAATCTCCCCGGAGAATTTGATTTAATTAACTGCGTCGGGGTGCTGCACCATCTCCCAGACCCGATTAAAGGGATTCAATCCCTCGCGCAAAAACTGGCCCCCGGTGGTCTGCTGCATATTTTCGTCTATGCACAATTGGGACGCTGGGAAATCCAGTTAATGCAATCTGCGATCGCACTTTTGCAAGGAGACCGGCGCGGGGATTATAAAGATGGGGTCGCTGTCGGCCGAGAGATTTTTGCCTCTCTACCAGAAAATAATCGCATTTTGAAACGGGAAAAAGAGCGTTGGTCAATGGAAAATCATCGCGATGAATCCTTCGCTGATATGTACGTTCACCCCCGGGAAGTGGACTACAATATCGATACCCTCTTTGAACTGATTGATGCGTCAGGATTAGCCTTTATTGGCTTTTCTAACCCTTCCTACTGGCAATTAGAGCGTTTATTGGGTAAATCCCCCGAATTGATGGCTAGAGCGCAAAATTTAGGGGAAAGGGAACGTTATCGCTTGACGGAATTATTAGATCCGGAAATCACCCACTATGAATTTTTCCTCGCTAAACCACCGATTCTGACTGCCGATTGGTCCCGGGATCAAGTCCTAGAGAATGCAGTGGCCGAAGTTCATCCCTGTCTTTATGGTTGGCCTAGTGCAAGTGTTCTAGATTACGATTATCGGCCGGTTAATCTCTCGGAGAGAGAATTTGATTTTCTACAAGCTTGCGATGGTCGTTTAACCGTGGGAGCAATCGATGCTCAAGTTGGTTTAGGATTAACTGGTGTGCGTTCTTTACAACAGCGCCAACTACTGATTTTAAGTTAGGGAAAACTTGGGGATGTTAGAGATAGCGTCCCTTGGCAATCGGCAACTTTTAAACTAACTTGGCTAAATCTTGCCAAAAATTCTTGTTTCTTAACAATTATCCCCCTCTCTCCCCATAGTTTCAGCCCCAGAAATGACTAGGGCTGAATTATAATAGTTATATAGAGTGGACAAGGCTGATAAATTTCTGATTGGTCCGATTTTTACCCAGATCGGCAAACGGGAGTTTAGTCATTATCCCAAGATTCCGAGGCGATTAAGTCACCAATTTGATCCCTGAGAAGGTAGTCACACCGTTCTAGTTCACATTCAACACAAACCCACTCCCGAGGGGGAATGAACTGACAGAGGGTGTAGATCGGTTGGTGTCTGCTCACTACCCCCTGTTCTACCATCTGACGGACTTCGTCCTTAATCATCCTGATAGAGTAAGCGGTGGGAGCGGTGGAGAAAGTTATGGCACTCATGGGAGATTTCCTGCAAGATCTACAAAAAAGTCTTATCAATAACTATACTCTAACCTATAAGGGGACAAAAGAGATTTTTTGCTGTATCGAGGATGACAATTTTTTATATATAGCGAAACCCTCTCCCCTCGCCAGTTTAGGCTTAGGTTAAGAAAAGTTAAATTCATCGGCTAAAAGCTGTCGAGTCCCCTTATGTCAAATCAGTGATCAGTTATCAGTTATCAGTGATCAGTTAAGCTGTTGACTATCTAGAGTTTGCTGAATAAATGTGAAATGTAGGCAAGGTAAGGGTTTTGGGGCTTTTCTTGCGAAACAGGTGCAAGATTTTGAGAGAATCGTGGTTCAAAACCTTGCATCTTCATCGGCCCGTGTCCTGTAGGGGCGAAGCATTCGGGCAATAACCTATCGCTGAAACCGGAGATTTTCTATCCGAATGCTTCGCCCGTACTTTTTGCCGCAAATCCTATCTAAAGACTGCACCGGAGTGCTGGAGTTGGCAGCAGGGAGAGAAATTCAGAGCATTTGTACTTAATTTTTCCCTAAGCGTTTTAAAATCAGTACATATGATCAGTGATCAGATTTGAGTTTTCAGTTTACCGTTTACTGGACGGCTACGCCGTGCCTTTGGCAACACTGAAAAAAGTTTCCCGCTTAACCTAATAAATGGGGAATAAAAATAAAAGCCGCTACGAGTAAAGCGGCGATCGAGGCGATTAAAACGGCACCAGCGGCACAATCTTTCGCTATTTTGGCTAAATCATGGTAGGATTGCCCCACCGTCAGATCTACCACTGATTCTAGGGCAGTGTTAATTAATTCTAAGACCATCACCAGAGCGCAGGTAAGGGTGACAATCGCCATTTCCATGGCATTAACCCGCAAAAATAAGCCCCAACTAATCGCTACTAGGGTCATCAGGGTGTGAATGCGAAAATTTCTTTGACTAACAAAAGCATAACGGACTCCGGCCCAAGCGTAGCGAAAACTGACTAACAGATTCGAGGCGACTTGCCAAGCGTATTCTCTTTGACTGGGATTGTTACCCTCACTCACCTGTCCCGATCGAGGGATAAAATTATTGTTGAGATAGGGATTAGATAGGCTGGTAGATTGGTTGGCTTGATGATAGTTTGTCTTCATATTCCTCAATAATGCTTGACAAAAATAACTAACTATGTATCGGCATTTCGACGGTTTTTAACAAAGTTTCCTGTAAAGATAGCATTTCTAACAGACTTGTTTCATCGGGATGGTCCCAACCCAAAAGATGTAAACAAGCGTGGGCAGTTAACCAGGCCAATTCTCGCACCAAAGAATGATTTTGTGTTAAAGCCTGTTGTTGTGCTGTCTCCACAGAGATGATAATATCCCCCAAATATAAAGGTTCTGTCTCTAAAATGCCCTCATCCACTGGTAAATCCACTTCCAGAGTGGCAAAAGCGAGAACATCCGTCGGTTGATCTTTGTGGCGATATTGGCAATTATAGGTCTGAATTTCTCGATCGTCTGTTAAACGCAAACTTAGTTCATAACCGGCGGCAAGGGGGAGATAATCCGATAGATAGCCTAACCATGTCTCCAACCAATAGTGCCAAGTTTCCCCATCCACAGGACTATTTCCGGGATCAAAATAATTATCCTGTAGGCACAAATCCACCCCTAGGGGTAAAGTCTCACTCACCAGATTTCACCCTAGGGACGCGTCAGATAGGAAATACCGACAAAAAAGCCTAATAGGGCTGCTGTAGTCAAAAAAAAGTGTTTTAACGAGACGCCTTTTTTCTTGACCATATTCCGCATCGCCAGCTTGACGTAACTGGGTTGCGCTTCCGTGGCGGTTTCTACTGCGGGGTCAGTGGTGCTAACAGGTTCAGTCATCAGTAATTCCCCAGACAAGGATTGATCGCTATAAGTGTAACAGATTATTAAAGAAGTGCCAAAAAAATTCAATTATGGGAAAAATTGTTACCCGTCCGGGATAGTCAAAACCGCTCAACTCCCCCACACCCCACACCCCACACCCCAGCAGTTAACCCATGTCTTCCCACAATACCGAAAGCATCCGGACTATTTTTGAAAAAATTTGGGGCTATGATAGCTTTCGCTTTCCCCAACAGGAGATTATCGAGACAATTTTAGCGGCAAAGGATGCCCTAATTGTCATGCCCACGGGATTTGGTAAATCTATCTGTTTTCAATTGCCCGCTTTATTAAAAACCGGCTTAACCCTAGTGATTTCCCCCTTAGTTGCCCTGATGGAAAATCAGGTGGAGGAATTATTAGCCAAAAAACTACCCGTCGCCCTGATTCATAACGAAATCCCCCGACAACAGAGAAAGAAAACCTTAGCAGCGATCGCAGATCAAACCCTGCGACTTCTCTATCTTTCCCCAGAAACCCTCTTAAGTCCGCCCCTCTGGTCAAAATTAACCCTTCCCCACGTTAAAATTAACGCTCTTATCCTCGACGAGGCCCATTGTTTAACCCAGTGGGGCGATAATTTTCGTCCTGCCTACCGTCGTCTCGGTGCTGTCCGTCCCGCTCTGCTGCAATCAAAACCGGACGGCAGCCAAATAGCGATCGCTGCTTTTACCGCCACCGCTAACCCCGCTACCCGTGAGACGCTCACCCGCATCTTACAACTAGAAAAACCACAACTTTTCTTAATAAATCCTTACCGTCAAAACCTTGACTTAAGCACCAAAATATGTATTAGCCCCGGTTGTCGTCGTCATCAACTATTAAACTTCCTCACCGGTCAACCTCGACAATCCGGCCTGATCTATACTCGTTCCCGTCGCCATAGTGAAAATTTAGCGGCATGGTTGCAATCTCTCCACTATCGCACCAGTGCCTATCATGCCGGTTTATCCCCCTTTCAGCGTCGGGAAATAGAACAAAATTGGCTGCGGGGGGATTTAACTTTTGTTGTCTGTACCTCAGCTTTTGGCATGGGTATCAATAAACCCGATGTGCGTTGGGTTGTCCACTACCAACCCCCAGCTTTACTATCGGAATACCTACAGGAAATCGGCCGCGGTGGTCGCGATGGGGGTAAAATGCAGGCTCTCACCTTAATTAGTGAACCGACGGGATGGTTAGATAATAGCGATAAAAACCAGCAAAAATTCTTTAACTCCCAACAGGAACGCCAATACCGACAAGCTTGGCAAATTTTAGCCCAAATTCCCCTAGAGGGCAAAGTAGAGGCGATTAGTGCCGAATTTCCCGATGGTGCGCTCATTCTCTCCCTTTTACACAGTCTCGATCGCCTAGAATGGCTCGATCCTTTTCATTATCGGCTTATTTATCGCCATAATTCCGCCAAGATGACTTTTAAACCCAAAAATGAGATGTTTCCCTACCTCTATACCCGTCGCTGTCGTTGGCACTTTCTCTTAAATGCTTTTGGTTTTCAGGAAAATGCCGATAATTTTCGCTGTGGTCATTGCGATAATTGTCGTCGCAATCGACCTCTGGTAAGCTAGGGAGCGCCAGAGCAGGGAGAGCAGAGCATTTGTACTAAATTCTCCTGTCTTTTTTCTCCTCCTGTCTCGGATTCTCCTCACTTAAGGGAAGATTTTTGATTTTTGCAGGAGATCTATAGCGGTTTTCACAGAAGTTAGTCCCGATTGAATTTATCAAGGGATTTACCATACCTTACCCGAAATAATAGTGAAATTCTGTGACAAAGTACAGCCAGATATAAGAATCTTTGCTAGATTTCTAGAAAGCTTCTGTGATAAGTCTCCTTAAAAAGAGATTGTTTGCAGTAAGCTAATCTGGCTAACACGCTTTTGAAAGTTGCGATATTGGTTTATGCAAAGAAAGTACATATACCCAGTTCTTGGTCTTTTTGTTGGTGCTATCGTCAATGTCATTTTCAATTTGATTGCAGCGGCTATTCAGCAACGAACTATTGGTGAAAAATTTAATGATCAAATGATTTTATGGATGATCGCATTCGCGGTTTTTGGTCTGTTAATTGGGTATTGGCTAAGTCTCAAGACAGGAAATACAAACGCTTCAGAGCAGAAAGGTGGCATCAAAGCTAAAGGTATAAGAAGCCGAAAAGGGCGATTTATGGCAGATGAGAGAACTGGACAAGGTATTGATGCAGAAGATATTAGAGCCAGAGGTGACATCTCACTTACAAGCTCAAATAGCCATTTCAATCAGCCCCCCACAAATAAAAGCGGTTCATCAGAAGCAGGAGGAGCAGGAGTGATAGACGCAAGAGCATTGAGCGCTGGTGGTAACATAGCAATCTTCAATGGCTCAGTACCATTAGGAGAGCAACTTGAGTATTTCCGAAATCAGCTAAATATTTCATCTCCACAGTTAAATGATTATGCTACAGCCAAGTTTCGATCATATTGGGATATGTGGAGAATACTTCAGCTATTACGTTTGGCTGGAAATGATTTGTGGAAACAAGCAACTCATGAGAATGTTTTGACTTTTTCTAGCCAACTAAGAGCAACGCTCGAAAAAGTTGAAGAAAGCGCAATCTTTTTTGATGAAATAGACTATGAAAAACTTAAAAATATTTTAAAAATATTTGGTGAATTTAGACTCGGAAAAATTCGACTTTTAGAGATACGTTCAGAAGGAGATCTGCGGTTTGTAGTCCCAGATATAGCAGAAGAACAAATTGACCGTAATCGGCGATATAAACATGAATATGAGGAGCTTTTGAATGAAATTCGTATATCATTTAGAGAAAGAATCTGTCGTTAGCAAGTGCGATCGCATATCTTGTAGGGTGCGTTCCCTAATGTGACTCCTACTGCTCCAGTGTGATCGCCGATCTTGTAGGGTGCGTTCCCTAATGTGGCTCCTACTGCTCCAGCGATCGATTTTTGGGGAACGCACCATGCACATTGATTGCAGCTGTGGGTTTAAATGCGATGTCGAAGGCACTGCGTAGCAGATCGCTGATCTTGTAGCTTGGGTTGACGAAAAGAAATCCAACACCTTCGGAACTAAACTGTGAACGCTAATCTTGTATTGTTCTTAACCTTAAATAGCCTTTGGCCTACATGAGCATATTCACAGATTGACAGTCAGCGAGGCATTCAGCTATGTTTGAGATATTTAGAGCAAAACTTTTGAATGCCCACGCTGTTGACCGTTGGCCCATATCGATTCTTTTGCTACGCAGGCGATCGCCATGAGCCACCTCACATCCATGTTGAACGAGATCGAGAGATCGCTAAATTCTGGCTTCAGCCGGTTCGTCTTCAGAGTAACCAAGGATTTAACCGCACCGAAATTAACCGCATTCAAAAACTTGTTCAAGAAAACCAAGAACAATTACTAGCAGGCTGGAATGACTTTTTTAACGAATGAAGTATTTGAAACATTGGCAATTCAGCAATTGGCCATCACAGATGACACACTCAGTGTAGATTTGTCTGATGGGCGCACTATATCTGTTCCCTTGGCATGGTATCCTCGGCTCCTGCATGGCTCAATTGAGGAGCGCAATGATTATCGCTTGCTCGCTGGTGGCAGTGGAATCCATTGGAATCAACTAGATGAAGACATTAGCACTAAAAACTTGATTCTTGGCCAACCATCAGGGGAAAGTCAAAAATCATTGAAGCGTTGGTTAAATAATCGAGTACGATCGCCGATCTTGTAGGATGCTTTCCCTAATGTGGCTCCTACTGCTCCACCGATCGATTTTTGGGGAACGCACCATGCACATTGATTGCAGCCGTGGGTTAAAGTGCGATGCGGAAGGCACTGGGTAGCAGATCGCTGATCTTGTAGAGACGTAGTAGGATGGGCATTAGCTCATCCTACAGACCTGTGAGATATTATAGAGGGGTCTCCAGAAGTCAAATCGTAATCAGGAGTTAGTATATGCAAGCAATCCTTTTAAGCCGTGAAGAAGTTGCTCAACGTGCAGAGAAACTGTACGAAAGCAGAATCCGCCAAGAGGTGGAAGTTGAAGAAAACATTGGCAAGATGGTTATCATTGACATTGAAACAGGTGACTACAAAGTTGATGAAAATGGCTTACACGCTGCTGACTTATTGAGCGAGAAACACCCCCATGCTCGGCTCTTTGGGATCAAAATTGGCTACAACGTTGCTGCCGCTTTTGGTGGGGGTGTTATGGAGCGTGTAGTTAAGTGATTTCAGGTATTGTGGCTAATGGACACCCGCTTATCACTATCCCATTTCGGATTCCAAATCGCGCTGACTTTCCGATTGAGTTTGTAGTAGATACAGGATTTACAGATGAGCTTTGTTTACCACCCGAAGCAGTAGCATTACTGAATCTTCCTTTCAGGTACGATATGCGTGCGAATTTAGCAGACAACAGCCAAGTAATGCTGCCTCTTCACAAAGCAATTATTATCTGGAATGGTGAGGAGCGAGAAACTCGTGTATTTGCCACAGGGCGGCGACCCCTGGTTGGAACTGCTTTATTAGATAGCCATGAACTTGTGATTCAGTTTACGGAAGGTGGGTTGGTAACGATTGATGATTTATAGTGCGATGCCGAAGGCACTGCGTAGCAGCACGCCGATTTTGTAGGGTGCGTTCCCTAAGGCGACTCCTACTGCTCCACTAATAGATTTTTGGGGGAACGCACCATGCACATTGATTGAAGCGCCGATTCAAATTTGAAGTGCACCACTGGGGGGCTTCCGATGAGGCGGCTCATCAGTAGTAGAGCGGGAGCACTTCGTTAGAATAAATCAGAGTATAATTAAGGCAAAATACTGAGTTGAGGTCAACCCTATGGCAGTTCGTCAACGGCGTTATCCCAAAGATGAGTTAGCCGAGCGAGGGCAAAAACTCTACGAATCTGGCATTCGGCAGCAAGTCGAAGCCGGTAATGAAGGTAAGATTGTAGCGATCGACATTGAAACTGGAGAGTTTGAAGTCGATGAAAACGTTGTGCCTGCAACTAATCGACTCTTTGAACGTCACCCCGATGCCCAACCTTGGATCATTCGTATCGGACACCGCGCCGTTTATCATTTCGGGGCACGGAGTTTGAAGAAAAATCCATGATGGAAGGTGTTGTCAATTTGCGGCGTGAAGCCACGCTAAGGATTGTAGTCGGAAACTCAAATCGGCAACTGCAAGCGGTTGACGCGGTGATTGATACCGGGTTCAATGGATTTTTATCTTTGCCCTCTACAATCATCGCTACATTAAATTTACCTTGGAGTGGTTCTGATTTTGTCACGCTGGGTGATGGCAGTGAAACTTATTTTGATCTGTACACTGGGACTGTGATATGGGATGGGCAGTACCAAGAGATTGATATTGCAGAATCAGAAACAGAGCCTCTACTAGGAATGGCGCTGCTTTACAGATATCGGTTGCAGGTCGATAACATTGAGGGCGGTAAGGTCAAGATTGAAGCCTTATGAGCCAGTGCTAGAAGAGATTCGGTGAGGCGCGGTCTAACAACGCAGCCGTAGGGTGCGTTCCCTAATGTGGCTCCTACTGCTCCAGCGATCGATTTTTGGGGAACGCACCATGCACATTGATTGAAGCTGTGGGTTTAAGTGCGATGCCGCTCCTCCCGCTCAAACCCCGGAACCCTCTGCCCTCGTTGGTCTGGGGGCCGTCGTCGCTCTGGGGGCTGGCTTCAAGCGCCGCCGCGCCTAGGCAGACAAAAACTAAGCGTTAATTGAAGGTATTACAACAGGAGAACCGCAAGGGTCTCTTTTTTTGTGGGTAATTGTGAATTAGAGAAATTGACATATAACTGGACTTCCCCGTTGACAAAAGGCCATAACCTGTGCTGTAGAAGGGATTAAGAGAATTTCCGCCGCCCCGTTACTGGGTACAAATCAGGGAAACTCCCAATAAATCTAACGCT